>JAJDWM010000626.1 GCA_022825595.1 Bryobacterales bacterium
CCCGCGTCAGTCCTCGCGCTGGCCATGTCTTCCTCCACCAAGGCGCGCAGAGTGGCCTCATCCGGCCAGGGAGCTCCGGCGTTGATCCAGTCCCGGATCCGCCAAGTCTCCTCCTCGGTTAGCCGGTCGGTTTCCTTGGGAGGCATCTGGAGTTTCGGATCCGTCCGCCGGATGGCACGGTAGAGGAGGCTGGCACCGGCGTTCCCGGGGACCAAGACGTCCGTGGACGTGTCGCCGCCCCGCAGCATTGACTCCCGAGATGTCAGATCGAGACCCCCGAGGATGGCGCTGGGCTCGCCGCCGTGACACGGCAGGCAGCGCTGGGCCAGCAGGGGCCGAATCTCTACTGCGAATGCGCGGGCTTGATCGCCTTGCTGGGCCATTCACGGCACGGTGCAAGATGCCGCTATGGCGGCTAAGGCTTGAACGCTGCGCAGACGCATCGTATATGAGACCAATATGGTCCGGACCAATGCTAGCAAGTTAGCCCCCATCACGGGAGCATCTGCCTCGCCAGGCCGACCTGCCGAGGCAGAAAGTAGCATCCATTGGATTCCAGACCGGATTCCTGAGCAGGGCGTCGATCTTGACGCGGGAGAAGACTTCGGTCGTACTTGCACACGCCCCCGGCCGGGTGTCCACAATCGAAATCTCCGTGCCCTCGAAGCCGCGAATGTTGCGTCTCCCCACTGTCATGCTCAGAGTAGCCGCGATAGCCGCGATCGGCCAGTGCGTCGGTGCGACGAGCCGTCCGGCTGCAGTCACTCCGTAAGCTCGCGGAGCAAGTCGGTCGAACGGGATCATCCAGTCTTCGAAGGCGTCCAGCCGCATCGCGTTGGTCCTGAGATCACCGGCTCACAGCGTCGGTCTGCCGCACCGTAGCGCAACGCCGCTCCGTTGACGGCCGAAGGGAAGAGGGGCTACACGGCCAGTGGTCCGAGACCCAGTTCGCTGCGGCAGGAGTGGGTTGACTGAGGATCAGTTCGGATAAGAAAAAGCTACCTAGATCTAGCAGCATGGGCCTGGCCGGAACCTCGCCCGAAGAACGGCGGCTCGGGCGCATCTGCGCCAATTGGCAACTCCGAGCCCAAACTATCAGAGCCCGAACTACTTGTCAGGCCAAGGCGGGGGTGGATGATGTTCTTGAGGATTCGGGAACTCGGACTCAGGCGTACCGCATCGCGGAGGATTATCTGGGCTTCTCCTCCATTGAGAGACCGCGACGCGCCTCCCGCACCTGCAAGCGGGTATTCGCCTCCTCGTCAAGGGTACTGATCGGGCTGTTCGCAAAGGTCCTGCCTCCGCATTGGTCGAGACGTCTGCCGAACGACTACGTCGCAATCAACTACGCTCAGCGGCTCGGACCATCAATCGCGGGTCACGGAACGGTCGACACTGCTCCGCAGCAGTCCCATTAGCAACCGCGTCAGACAGTGGTAGTGAGTTACCGACCCTTCTATCGGGGACATTCGGCAGCGGCGGAACTGTGCCGCGTTGGTCCAGCCGGTCATCGAACAGTCTCTCGAGTTGGGCGATTGGCGCATGGTCGGCGGAAACCTCGACGGCTCCGCTAGTCCTCAGGTCTTGGTGCGTGTGAGCCTTGCGGTGCCGTCCTTTGGTCGTACCGAGACTCGGGATCTCGATGCTTCGCCCCGAACGTGCAACGCGGGAACCCGCACAACAAGATCGGCCTCGGCCATCCTCTCTCCTCGTCCCCTACACCGGCAAGTCTTGTCGTCGCATTGCAACAACGTAGCCTCATACTGGAGTCAACCGAAGAGTCCACGCCGCACCCGGTCCCCTTAGAAGCGGGAGCGACGCCTCCGCCTGATCAGGGCGATACTCGATTCCATGCGGGTCGTGGGGGGCGTCGGACAGTCTGGCGCGATGGATGGCCATCCAGCAAAGGCAAGTGCCGCGCCTCGCTCCCGATGGTGTGGGCAGGAAGCTTTCGCTCGTCGTGCTACGGCCTAGGCTTAGACGATGATCGCATCGTTCCGCCACCGCGGCATGAAGGCGCTCTACGACGGCCGGACGGCCCGGCGGGTAGCGCCGGAGCATCTGGCGAAGCTACGGGACATCTTGGCGGCGCTCGACATGAGCCGGGGGCCGAAGGGCATGGACCTTCCGGGCTTCCGGCTCCACGCGCTCAAGGGACGACTGAAAGGTCATTATGCGGTGTCGGTGTCCGGCAATTGGCGGGTTACTTTCCGGTTCGAGGATGGCAGAGCGGTCGACGTAGACTACGGGGACTATCATTGAACGAGAGAATCGATCATGGCCATGCACCACCCCCCCCATCCGGGCGGCATCGTGAGGCGGCAGTGCCTCGAACCGTTGGGGCTAACCGTGACGCGGGCGGCCGAAGGGTTGGGGGTCACTCGGCAAGCGCTGTCCGAGTTATTGAACGGGCACACCGGGGTCTCGGTCGAGATGGCGATCCGGCTGTCGAAGGCATTCGGCTCGACGCCTGAGGTGTGGCTCGGAATGCAGATGGCGTATGACCTCTGGCAGGCTCGCGGTCGCGCCAGCGAGATCGCCGTTGAGCGCTTGGCAGCGGCGTGACGTGACGGTCCCCCCCGTCCAACGGTAGGGTGCGCCGTTGCTCCTGACGCTCCAGCCGCCAATCCGCGAGTAGATCGACGGGCAGATCCACGCCAGCGGGTGGGCCGTGCGGGACGTCGCGCCCCTGAATCTCTGCACGGTTCACGGCGTGGCTAACCGGAAGTACCCGCTCACGGGGAGGTACGGCGCAGAGATCCGTTCCGGGTCGGCCAACTGTCTGCTCTGCGGCGACGTACGTGCAATCGGGGTAGTCGAGGGGCAGCCCACCGGAGACACCCGTGAGGTTAGTCGTCCAGTCGAGGCGTTACATAGGGGGCCTCGACGGGCGGGTGCCGGCTAGGAGTCGCCTTCTCCGTTTGCCCAGGAGTCCACCGGCGAGGTCACGCAGTTCACCATCGGCCTCGATACCCACCCGGGCAGCCGCGAGGTTTCCGCGTTCCACCGCCCGGCCGAGTTCCGGCGGCACCAAAGCCTGGGAACGGAACAAATTCGACGTAAGTTCCGCCAGATGCCCGATCTTCCCCAGGGCAACCACTCGGACGCAAAGCACGAGACGGTCCTGATAGAAGCTGGCCCGCATGATGGTCATCATCGTCGAGAGGAAGGCCGCGATTGAGCGCAGTTGGGAGAGTGAGCCGAGCACGGCACCTTGATCGGCTGGCAGTGGCGTAGGCGCTGCAGTCGATGCAAGAGCAGACACTACCTCGATCCGGTTGGGATAGGCACAGGGCGATCAGCGCTGGAAATGGGGTCGGCAGCAATAGCACATCGAGTCGACCGACGAGGATCTGAGTGTCCAGCGGTTCGGGAGAGCAGCACTACTGCTAATGGTGGCCCGCGGCGATCGGGCTGAGAAGCTGATCGTGGCCAGACACGTGCGCTTCGAGGAATACTGTGGGTCGGGTCCTGCCTGAAACACGCCCGGGATGGCCCTGCCACTCCGCAGAGGCTGTTTGCCGCCCGGTTCAGGGCCGCCGGAGCTGCGTTGGCGCAGGAGCGTCCCTCGGCAGCTCAGATATGCCCGAAGGCCGGGGCTTCCTCGAATGGCGTCGGGGCTGCGGCTGCGAGCTTCTCGCGCACCCGCTGGATCGCGGCCCGCTTGTCGCGGTTTCGGAGTGCCCGGCGGTTGGCCAGCAGGTGTGCCGTCGAACCCTCCAACACCTTGTGGACGATCTTGAGGCCATTCGCGCGCAAGGTGCTGCCCGTCTCGGTGTTGTCCACGATGGCCTCGCCGTCCTCCGGCGGTTTGGACTCTGTTGCACCGAACGAGTGGAATATCGCTACAGGAGAAGCCCCGCTGCGGGCCACGCCCAAACGGGTGTAGGGGCTGTATAGCGAGGGCTCCAGATCGGTGTACTGCCGGATCAGCATCTCGGTCAGGTTCAGGTACTCTGTCCAGATGCGTAGCGGCTGAGTCCCCGTCGAATCGACGAACTTCGCGAACAGGTGCTCGGCGGACCGAACTTCCTGCCACTTGTCCGAGACGCACAGAACGATGTCCACCCTGCCGAAGCCCAAGTCAACCAAGTCTTCGACGTTGGCGGAGGCCTCGCTCTCGAAGTACCAGTCGATCCCGGAAATCCCGAGGTCGAAGTACCCGGCCTGCAGCATGTAGGGGATTTCTTGGGGCCGCATCATCTTGGTCTGCACCCCTTCGATCCCCAGTTCCGGCCGGTATCCGCGCGTACCGTCGGCGTAACCCTTGGGCTCAATGCCGGCACGCTCAAGGAATGCCCGCGTCTTCTTCTCAAGACTGCCCTTCGGGAGGGCGAAGCGAATGCTGCTCATGGGGTCACCCTTGAGGGCTGGACCGTACCTGTGGCCCGCCGCAGGGTCTCGAAGACCGCTCCCGTCGTCGCTTCCATCAGCGCTCCGCCGGGTGCCCGCACAGCTGATCCGTCCACCGTCCAGACTGGCGTCCCGGGAGCGCCCACGAGCACTCCTCTGTCCCGCAGCGCTTCCGAGAGCCGGATCGCCGAAGCTTCGTCGGACCCGGTCGCGCCCACCACTCTGATCCCGTCTGCGGCGGCCGCTTCGGACTCCCCATACCCGAGGTCCCTGAGGGAGTCGAGCCGGACTGCGCAGCCGGTCGCTGGCGTCGGCGGTCCGCCGAACAGCTCAACGAGACCGTCGTAGCGCCCTCCGCCGCATAGCTTGGCGGCCCCGCTCGCGATCTCGAAGACCGGGCCCGTATAGAAATTGAGTCCGCGGCCGATTCCGAGCGTGATCTTCACGCTCTCGATCCCGTAGTGCCGTAGGAGTGCGCAGAGGGTGAGCAGGTCCGCCACTGCACCCAATGCCGGCGTTCCCGCCAGCACCTCGCTGGCCTTTTGGTCCACTTCGCCGGGCGCACCTTGGATGCCGCTCGTCTCGAGCAGCTGGTCGGCCGTCTCATCCGGCATATAACCCTCGGCCGTCCACAGGTAGCGATACGTGTCGGTCGCCTCGGCTACCAGAACCTCGGCGACCGCACGCCCTTCGGAGAGCGGCCGGCCGGCGATTGCGTGCCTGCCAGCGTAGCCGCACTGCATTTGGACGGTAGCGAGATCGCGCCTGTCGGCGCGCAGCTGCTCTTCGAGAAGGACGTCCCGCCCGGCGATTGCCTCAGCGCAGCGCTCCCGAATGGCCGCCAGCCGGTCTAGGTGGCCGATGACCGCCGCGGTGTCATCGGCCCCAAGGTCGCTGGGCAGCAGCGATCCGAAGACTCCCGCAGTGCCGACCTTTACGGACAGGTGGCGTGCCCCTGCCGATGTGAGGAAACGGTGGCCAGCTGCGATCACCTC
>JAJDWM010000703.1 GCA_022825595.1 Bryobacterales bacterium
GCCATGTTCAGCTTCAACGGCAGGTGACTGCTCTGACCCGCGTACACCCGTCGCCCAACCTGGCGCCGTGCGTAGTTGACGGTGATGCGGCGCTGTCCTCGTTCGACGAATACCACAAACCCCGTCACTGCAAGTGCCAGGGCCAGCAGGACGAACACCATGATGACATGCAACTCGCCCGTTCTGGCCAATTCGAGGGTGCCGCCAATCGCCGAAGGCAACCCCGCTACGATACCTGCGAAGATTATGATGGATATGCCGTTGCCGATACCTCGCTCGCTGACCTGCTCACCGAGCCACATGAGGAATATCGTGCCAGCGACCAGAGTGGTGACTGCAGTGATCCGGAAACTCCATCCCGGGTCGACCACCACCGGAAGAGCACCGGCTTGCTGCGCTTCGAGGGCAATCGCAACCCCAAGGGATTGAAACAGCGCGAGCCCCACGGTGCCGTATCGCGTATATCTGGTTATCTTCCGCCGACCCGACTCGCCTTCCTTCCTGAGCTCCTTCAAGCGCGGATCGACGTGGGTAAGGAGCTGCATGATGATGGACGCCGAGATATACGGCATGATGCCAATTGCGAAAATCGAAAATCGTTCGAGCGCTCCTCCCGAAAACATGTTGAACATGTCGAGAATCGTTCCCCTCTGTTGATCAAACAACAACTCAAGGGCAACGGGATCGATGCCCGGCACGGGAATGAAAGTTCCGATTCTGAAGACGATCAGCGCCCCGAGGACGAACAGCAGACGCTGCTTGAGTTCAGCCGAAGCTCCAGCGACCGAAGGGGAACGGGATTGCAATTGTCGCTTTGCCACGTCTCTTCAGGCCTCGATGCTTCCGCCGGCGGCTTCGATTGAGATACGGGCTCCCTTGGTTACCGGAATGCCGCTTACCGAATATGCTCGAGTCAGCGGGCTCTCGCCGAAGAGCTTTACGTACTTCGAACTCTTCGCAACCACGCCGGCCGCACGCAGCACTTGCACGGTCACGGTAGTATCCACCAGCCTCTCGAGCGAAGCGATTCGCACATCCTCCCTCAGCAGCGACTTTCTCGACGAAAACCCGAACTTGGGCAGTCTGCGCTGCAACGGCATCTGCCCTCCTTCGAAACCACGCCGCACACCACCGCCCGATCGAGACTTCTGTCCCTTGTGTCCACGGCCACCTGTCTTGCCCAGTCCCGACGCGGCACCACGCCCGCGACGTTTTCGCGCGCGTTTCGCACCTGCCCCAGGCTTGATGTCGTTCAATCGCACGTCCGGATCTCCTCGACCTCCAGGAGATAGGCTACCTTGTCTATCATTCCCCGTGTGCAGGGTGTGTCTTCAACCACCCTGCTGTGGTGCATTCGCCTGAGCCCCAGACCTCGCACGCAAGCGCGATGACTCCGCAATCGCCCATTGACGCTCTTCTTCAACGTGACCCTGAGTCTCCTGCCTGATTCACTGCCAGCCATCTGCTCAACCTCTAGGCTCTTTTGAGCTCCTTGACATCCAGCCCTCGTTTTGCCGCAATCTGCTGCGCCGAGCGCATTCTCTCGAGCCCTCGAATGGTAGCCCGGACTACGTTGATGGGGTTGTTGGACCCAATGCACTTCGCGAGCACGTCCTTGACTCCGAGCACCTCGAACACGGCCCGCATGGGTCCGCCAGCGATGATTCCCGTACCTTCCGACGCCGGATGCATGTAGACCCGTGCAGCACCGTGACAAGCCATAATCGGGTATTGCAGGGTGCCGCCTTCCAGCGGCACGTCTACCAGATTTCGACGTGCGCTCTCCATCGCCTTTTGAATCGCCGCCGGTACTTCCCTGGCTTTGCCTCGACCCATTCCTACCCGCCCCTTCCCGTCACCGACCACCGTCAGTGCCGTAAAGCCGAACAGTCGACCGCCTTTCACGACCTTCGCGACGCGATTTATCGCCACCAGCTTTTCCAGCAGATCGTCTTCGCCCGTCGAGCCTTGATAACCGGCCATCGCCTAGAACTCTCGATTAGTCGTTGATGGTGTGACGCACACGCTGATGTCCGTCAGAAGATCAATCCTGCTTCCCGGGCCGCATCCGCGAGCGCCTTCACCCGGCCGTGATATCTGAATCCAGACCGATCGAACGCCACCCGCTCCACTCCCGCGCGTATGGCGCGCTCCGCGACAACCCGGCCAACCACCGCGGCCGCCGCGCAATTCCCACCATATCCAATCTCGCTCCGAACGTTCTTGTCCAGTGTCGACGCACTCGCCAGGGTACTCGCGCCATCAGGCGAGAATACCTGCGCATAGATGTGCCGCGGTGTCCGATGCACACACAGTCGAGCAACCCTCAACTCCCGGATTTGATGCCGCGTTCGTCTGGCCCGTCTGGCACGAGCCGAATTTCGGTCTCTGATCATGTCCCTACTGCTTCTGCTTCTTCTTCGCTTCCTTCCGAGCCACCATCTCACCAGCGTACCTTACGCCCTTGCCCTTGTATGGCTCCGGAGGTCTGAAGGCCCTGATTTCCGCTGCCGCCTGCCCTACCCGCTGCTTGTCCGTGCCTCGAACCACGATCCGCGTCTGGCTGGGCGTGTCTATGCTTACATCCTCGGGGCATCGATATTCAACCGGATGCGAAAATCCCAGCGAAAGCACCAATGTCCCATCTTGCATTTGCGCCCGATAACCAACTCCGACGAGGCGCAACTCCTTCTCGAAACCCGCGCTGACGCCCAACACCATATTTGCAATCAGCGATCTCGCCGTACCCGCCTGCGCAAGCGCCCCACCGGCTTCACCCTTCGGACTGCAGGTCAGCGAACCATTCTCATGCCTGACCTCCACCAGCGGGTGAACCCGCATGGCCAACCCACCCTTCGGGCCCCTTATCCGAACTTCCCCCGACTCGAGCAATACCTCCAGCCCCGCGGGCACGCTGATCGGCATTTTCGCTATTCTGGACATTTCCACGTCTCGACCGCTACGCCACGACACACAGCACTTCACCCCCGTGCCCGGCGGCACGAGCCTGATGATCCGTCATCAACCCCTTCGATGTCGAGACAATCGCGATACCAAGCCCGTCCATCACCTTCGGAATCTCATTCCGTCCCTTGTACACCCTGAGCCCTGGTCTGCTGACTCGCTTCAACATCTCTATGACCGGCCTTCCTTCAAAATACTTGAGCACGACGGCAAGCTGCGACTTGCCCTCGACTTCCTCGATCGAGTAGTCCCGAATGTACCCTTGCTCCTTCAGTACGTGCGCGATCGCCGCCTTCTGCCGCGACACCGGCATGGTTACGCGTACCTTGCCCGCGCCCTGACCGTTGCGGATGCGGGTGAACATATCCGCGATTGGGTCTTGCATGCTCATCGCCAGCGCACCTCGCTCCAGAACCCGGTCTACCAACTCGCCTTCGTCAATCCCGGGACGTCCCCGGACATTGCTGCCTCACGCAGCTTGTTCCGCCCAAGACCGAATTTCCGATAGTACGCATGCGGTCGGCCTGTCAGTCGACATCTATTCTGCAGCCGTACCGGACACGAATTGCGCGGCAACGCATTGAGCTGCCGCTGCGCCTCCTCGCGCTCATCGTAGGTCGATTCCTGGTTTCGAATGATTTCCTTCAACTCCCTGCGCCTTGCCTCGTACTTGGCAACCAGCTTCCTTCGCTTCCCTTCGCGGTTAACCACTGAGCGTTTCGCCACTTCACCAACTCCTATCGATCAGTTCTGACGGAATGGAAAATCGAATCCACTCAGAAGCGCCAGTGCCTCTTCGTCAGTTCCGGCGGACGTCACAATCGCGACATTCAGCCCTCTGATTGCATCAATATTGTCATAATCGATTTCCGGGAAGACGATCTGCTCCTTGATACCCAGATTGAAATTTCCCCGTCCATCGAATCCTCGCACATTCAACCCCCGGAAATCACGCGTCCTCGGAATGGCGATGTTGACAAGCCGGTCCAGAAATTCATACATGCGCCCCCTTCGAAGGGTAACCTTGCATCCAATGGCCCAGCCTTCACGAATCTTGAATCCCGCCACCGACTTCCTCGCCTTGGTCACAATTGGCTGCTGCCCGGAAATGACCCGCAGGTCACTCACGGCGCTATCAAGAATCTTCTTGTCCCCAATCGCTTCGCCAACACCCATGTTGAGGGTAATCTTGACCACTTTCGGAATCTGCATGGCGCTCGCGTAGCCAAATTGCTCCCTGAGATTCGGAGCAACTCTCTTGCGGTATATTTCCTGAAGCCTCGTCATTTCCTTCTCGCCCGTCGCGACAACCAGCGTGTGCCAACGTGCACGCAGCTACAGATCCACCACTTCACCCGTAGACTTGAACACCCGCACCTTTCTCCCATCCTCCATCTTCTTGACGCCGATTCTGTCGCCCCCGCCGGTGACCGGATTGAACAACGCCACATTGGAGACGTGTATCGGCATCTCCTTCTCGATGATGCCACCCGATGTTCCCTTCTGCGGATTCGCCTTCGTGTGGCGCTTCGCGACGTTGACTCCCTCAACGACTACCCGGTTACCATCCACGACCACCGACAGCACCCTGCCTCGCTGCCCCCGATTCCTGCCCGCAAGGACGACGACTTCGTCCCCTTTCCTGATCCGTCGCATGGCCATGGCTCTACAGCACTTCCGGCGCCAGAGACACGATCTTCATGAATCGCTCCCGTCGCAGCTCCCGCGTGACTGGCCCGAATATGCGGGTACCAATCGGCTGAAACTGGTTCGTCAGCAACACCGCCGCATTTCTGTCGAACCTGATCAGGGAACCGTCGGAACGCCGCACTCCCTTTCGCGTCCTTACGACCACCGCGTTGTACATCTCGCCCTTCCTGACCTTTCCACGCGGAATGGCTTCCTTCACGGTGACCTTCACAATATCGCCGATTCCTGCATACCGGCGCTTCGACCCACCGAGCACCTTGACACACATCAGACGGCGGGCGCCACTATTGTCCGCGGCATCGAGCATTGATTGCATTTGTATCATTTGACCATCTCAGCCGTCGCAGTCCGCGGAACACTCACTTCGCCCGCGCAATGATCTCGTGCACCCTCCACGCCTTGGTCTTCGACAGTGGTCGGCACTGAACGATCGATACCGAATCACCCACGTTGCACTCGTCGCCCTCATCGTGGACATGAATCCTCGTCGAGCGCCGTATGTACTTCTTGTACAAGGGGTGTTTCACGCGACGTTCGACCAATACCGTCACGGTCTTGTTCATCTTGTCACTTACCACTCGTCCTATCAGCGGACGCATGGTCTTCGCACCAGCCTCGGTGCCCGGAGAGGCCGCTTCACTCATGTCCTTCCTCCCCGCTCACTCATAATCGTCTTCAACCGAGCGATGTCACGTCGCAACTTCCGGACCTGGCCTGGCCGTGACAACTGCCCCATTCCTTTCTGCATCCGAAGGTTGAACGCCTCCCGATGCATGTCCAGCAGTTCCTTGCGGAGCTCATCGTCGCTCCTGGCTCTCAACTCTCGTGCATTCATCAAATTGCCGTCCTGCTCACGAAGGTCGTCTGCACCGGCAACTTTGCGGCGGCCAGTCGGAAGGCTTCACGCGCGAGAGGTTCGTCCACACCCTGCATTTCGTACAACATCCGCCCTGGCTGAACCCGCGCTACCCAGTACTCGACATTGCCCTTTCCCTTCCCTTGACGAACCTCCAACGGCTTCTTGGTGATGGGCTTGTCGGGAAAGATCCGAATCCATATTTTCGCCCCACGCTTCACCTTGCGTGTAATCGCGCGCCGCGCCGCCTCGATCTGACGCGCAGTAATACGGCCACGAGTCATCGCCTTCATTCCATACTCACCGAAACTTACGCGATTGCCGGTGGTCGCCAGTCCCCGGTTGCGGCCTTTCTGCTGTTTGCGAAACTTGGTTCTCTTCGGTTGCATCATCAGGATTCAACTCCTCACGCCGCCGCAGCATCGGAATGTGGGCCCTTCCCGGTCTCGCGACGGCCGAAAATTTCGCCCTTGAATATCCACGTCTTGACACCGATTACACCGTACGTGGTCCTTGCCTCGGCAAAGCCATAGTCGATGTCCGCGCGCAAGGTGTGCAACGGCACACGTCCTTCCCTGTACCACTCGGACCGCGCGATCTCGGCACCGTTCAAGCGGCCCGACACGCGGACCTTGATTCCCTCTGCTCCGAGCCGCATCGCATTGGTCACCGCACGCCGCATGGCGCGGCGGAACATGATGCGTCGCTCCAACTGGTTGGCGACACTCTCGGCAACGAGATACGCGTCAAGCTCCGGCTTTCTGATTTCTTCTACGCTGATGTGCACTGGAATATCCATCATCCGGGAAACCTCGGACCTCAGTGCTTCGATATCCTCCCCTTTCTTGCCGATCACGATTCCCGGTCGCGCCGTGTGTATCACGATACGCGCATTCTTTGCCGGGCGTTCAATGTGGATGCGGCTGACCGAAGCATGACCAAGCTTCCTGCGGACAAAGTCACGCACTGCAATATCCGTATTCAGATTGTCGGCGTACTCGCCACGCTCGGCATACCACGTTGACGACCAATCCTTCACGATGCCGAGCCGGATTCCGATCGGATGCACTTTCTGGCCCATTCAATTCATCTCCGCTGGTCGGTCACGGTCAACGTGATGTGACTGGTGCGCTTCGTGATTCTGCTGGCCCGCCCGCGCGCCCGCGCCCGAAACCGGCGGAATGTCGGTCCCTGGTCGACATGGACGATACCAACTCGAAGCTCATCGATATCAGCGCCTTCGTTGTGTTCGGCATTTGCTATTGCGGATTCGAGCACCTTCTTCAACACGGCCGCAGCCTTGGGTTTGGAGAACGTCAGAATCTCGACTGCCTGCTCCACCGGGAGACCCCTCAATTGGTCGGCTACAAGCCTTGCCTTTTGCGGGGACAGGCGTGCGTGTCGCAATTTTGCGGATACCATCATCAGTATTGCTCCCGCCAGCCTACTTCTTGGCCTTCCGGTCGGCGGCATGACCCCGAAATGTACGGGTAGGTGCGAATTCGCCGAGCTTGTGGCCCACCATGTTCTCGGTCACGAGAACCGGAACATGCTGCCTCCCGTTATGAATGGCGATGGTCAGTCCAATCATGTCCGGGACTACCATGGATCGCCGCGACCATGTTCGTATGGGCCGCCTGCTGTTGACGGCTCGCGCCGCTTCAACCTTTCGAAGAAGATGGTTGTCGACAAACGGACCCTTCCTGATCGAGCGTGGCACGGTAGTGGTTCCCCTTACTTACGCCGATTCCTTCTGCGTACGATCATGGCAGACGTTCTCTTGTTCCGTCTGGTCTTGTGTCCCTTCGTAGGCACCCCCCACGGTGTCACCGGGTGCCGACCGCCGGAAGAACGGCCTTCTCCACCTCCGTGCGGATGATCGACCGGATTCATCGCCACACCGCGTACCGTCGGTCGTCGTCCGCGCCAGCGCGTTGCACCGGCCTTGCCGAGCGAGCGCAGCGAATGCTCCGAATTTCCGACCTCTCCAATTGTTGCGCGGCAGCCCACCGGCACCTTGCGCAACTCACCGGATCGGAGCCGCAAGGTCGCGAAACTCCCTTCGCGCGCAACGAGCTGCACACTCGCACCGGCGCTGCGCGCAATCTGAGCGCCCTTTCCGGGTCTGAATTCGACGCAGTGTACCGTCGTGCCGACCGGTATATCGCTCAACATGAGGCAATTGCCCGGTCGGATCGGCGCACCGCGGCCTGACATCAATTCCTCGCCGGAAGCGATGCCGCGCGGTGCAATGATGTACCGCCGCTCCCCGTCCGCATACAACAGCAATGCGATATGGGCGCTACGGTTCGGGTCGTACTCGATACGCTCGACCCTCGCCGGAATGCCATCCTTCGAGCGTCTGAAGTCCACGATTCGATATCGCTGCTTGTGACCACCGCCCCGATGACGAGTAGTAATCCGACCCTTGTTGTTTCGTCCGCCAGTGCGCGACTTCCTGGCGAGCAACGGCCCGTACGGAGCTCCCTTGTACAGACCCTCCGTCTTTACCGTGACGACAAACCGCCGACCGGCAGAGGTAGGTTTCGCTTGAATCACGGCCATGGATCCGAACTCCTTGGTGCCTACTCGACCGGACCGAGGAAGTCGATGTCATGACCGGGCTTCAACCGGACATAGGCCTTGCGCCAATCGGGACGTCGGCCGCGAATTCTGCCTCGGATGCCCTTGCTCTTTCCCTTCACGTTCAATACGGAAACCGATTCCACCTCGACATTGAACATCTTCTCGACAGCCCGTCGAACTTCGGGTTTGCGTGCATCGACTCGTACCCGGAAAGTGAATTGATTCGAACCATCCGCGACTCGAGTACTCTTTTCCGATACATGCGGAGCGATGAGAATGCTCATGAGCCGCTCGTCGTTCACGCGAGTCGCTCCTCGAGTCGTTTGGCTGCAGCCGCGGTCATCAACACGCTATCGAAGGCAAGCAAGCTCACGGGACTCAATTCTCCACAATGCTGCACGTCTACGCGGGGCAGATTGCGTGACGCAAGAACAAGCGTGTCGTCTCTGGTCACCGTCACGATGAGTACATCATTGAGACCCAACGTCGAGAGTCGTGCCGCAATGTCCTTCGTCTTCGGATTCTCCAGCACGAAATCTTCAATCACGATGAGTCGCTCTGTGCGAATCAACTCGGAAAGGATGGACCGCATCGCGCCGCGGTACATCTTTCGATTCACCTTTTGCTGAAAGCTTCGAGGCTTGGCCGCGAACGTCGCGCCTCCACCACGCCAGATCGGGCTGCGAATGCTACCTGCTCGTGCCCGTCCGAGCCCCTTCTGTCGCCAAGGCTTGGCTCCCCCGCCACGTACCTCGGCGCGGGACTTTCGAGACTTCGTCCCACGACGGCGTCCAGCCATGTATGCGGAAACAACCTGGTGCACGAGTGTCTGGTTGTAGTCGACGGCGAATGTACAATCGGCGAGGTCCACTGCGCCGGTGCCCTCCGCTCCCGATACCATGCTGACCTGCATCTCGCTTCCCTTCCCGGTCTCTAGCGGGCCTTGACGGCCGGACGAACAATGATCCGTCCACCCCTGGGGCCCGGCACCGCGCCCTTGATCAGGATGGTGTTCCGCGCCTCATCGACCCGTACGATTTCGAGATTCTGTACCGTCCGACGCACGGCACCCATGTGTCCAGCCATCCGCTTGCCCTTGAAAACACGCCCCGGTGTCTGGTTCTGGCCGATCGAGCCTGGAGCACGGTGTGCAAGTGAATTCCCGTGTGATGCATCCTGGGTACGGAAATTGTGTCGCTTGACCACCCCGGCGTAGCCCTTGCCAATGCTCGTGCCGGTTGCATCGATCTTCTGGCCTGTCGTAAATGCGGTCACGTCGACAGTATTTCCGGGAGCCAGTCCCTCGCCCTCATCATCGTCCAGGCGAAACTCCCACAGTCCCTCTCCCGCCTCGACGCCGGTTTTCGCCAAGTGCCCCGCCTGTGGCTTCGGCAACCGGCTCGGCTTCTTGCTGCCGGCTGTCAATTGTACGGCGCGATATCCATCCTTCTCTTGTGTCTTGAGGTGCGTGACGCGGTTCGGTTCCACGACGACAACAGTCACGGGAATGGACTCGCCGGCGTCTGTAAACAGGCGTGTCATTCCCGCCTTGCGCCCTACCAGTCCAATCGGCATCTCTCTTTACCTTGCACTCAGTTCAGTTTGATTTGGACATCCACGCCGGCGGCGAGATCCAGTTTCATCAAGGCGTCGACCGTCTTGTCCGTCGGATTCACAATGTCGAGGATCCGCTTATGCGTTCTGAGCTCGTACTGATCGCGAGCGTCCTTGTTCACGTGCGGAGAGACCAGGATCGTGTATCGCTCCTTTCTCGTCGGCAACGGAATCGGACCCTTGACCATCGCTCCGGTCCGCCGAGCGGTATCGACGATTTCAGCCGCCGACTGATCGATCAGCTTGTGATCGAAGGCCTTGAGACGGATTCTGATGACTTGATTTGCCATCGGACTCATTCGATGATTCTGGCGACGACACCAGCGCCGACCGTGCGC
>JAJDWM010000285.1 GCA_022825595.1 Bryobacterales bacterium
GCAGGGCGCGCATTGCTCGGCCGACGTCCTCGCGGGCGGTCTGGCCGACCTCGAAGTTGGCGTAGACGCAGCGATACTCGCCGGTGGCGTTGAGGTGGGCGGCCAGGGCCTTCAGGACCGAGGTCTTGCCGGTCTGCCGGGGGGCATGGAGGACGAAGTACTTCTCTCTCTGAATGAGGCTCAAGATCTCCGCCAAGTCCACGCGTTCCAAAGGCGGGATGCAGTAGTGCTTCGCGGGTTTGACGGGCCCTTCGGTGTTGAAGTCTCTCACGCCCACCCGAAGTATGGCATGAGGCCCGCCCGAATCTCGTCGAGGGAGTGTGCCGTCCACCCTCATTGGACGTGTCGAACGCTGCTGGCGATGGGCTCGGATCAGACCGGGGATTCAGTCAAGGTGCGCGTCGCCCCGGCCGCGGACATGGAACAGGATGGCGAAAGGCGGGTCTCGCCATCTTGGGAAGGATTGCCCGAACTGCAGTAGGCCGACTGCTTGGCAGCTGGTACCTGCGGAAGATGCACGCTTCCCTCGACCGTCCCGGGCGCATGTCGAAGATCATCAGGTGTGCAGACCCCTTCCGCGGCGGTCGACGCATGCGTCTCCCTGCAAGAGGGCTTGCCGGATGGCGGCTTCTAAGCCAGACTGTCCCCCGGCGTCTGGATTGTACTGAGCTTGGCGCTGCTCAGAACACGGCGGTCGATTCGGCACCGGCCGCTTGTCGCAAGACTATACTCGAATCTTGGGTGGCACGGGCGTCAGCCACACGAATAGTCTGCATCTCCCATCATTGGGAATCCGCAACTTCAGAGGAATCGGGCAACTTTCGATTAAGCACCTCGGACGTGTCACCCTGATCGGCGGTGACAACGGGGCCGGAAAGACGACACTCCTTGATGCGGTGCGTGTACACGCGGCGAGGGCGCGTTTGAGGATTCTGCTCGATGTGCTGAACCGAAACGAGGAGATTGAACGTCGGCTCGGGGAAAACGATACGCCGGTCGAGTACCCTGACTATACTGCGCTGTTCCACGGTCGCTCCGTCGGTAGTGGGCGACCGATCACCATCGGTCCGATCGACGGCACTGACGATGTCCATATCGAAGTCAGTGCGCCGAGCGAGTGGGACGGTGTGCAGACATCTTTCTTTGACGAGGAGTTGGCAGACCTCCCTCTTCGGGCGCTAACAGCTGTATATCAGCAGGAGCGTCAGTTTCTTGACTGGCTGCCCGATGACGGTGACCCGATTCCCGAATGGTGGGGCCGTCGCAAGGCTAGCCTTCCTTGGCGCCGACGCTACGGTAGGCCCGACTGGTCAGTGACGACGTGCAGGGCACTGGGTCCTGGACTCCCGCCCAACCAAGTTCTCGCTCACTCTTGGGACACTATAGCGCTGACGGACCACGAGCGCTTCTCCCTAGAGGCGCTGCAGATCGCTGTTGACGGCGTCGAGCGAATTGCCGTAGTCGGGAACGAGGATTCGCGGCGCGCCACACGCGGCCGACGGGTGGTCGTCAAGCTAAAGGACTCCCCGGGTCCAGTTCCGTTGAAGAGCCTCGGGGACGGCGTGACACGTATGTTTTCCACCGCCCTCGCCCTCGCCAACAGCCGGAACGGCATCTTGGTTCTTGACGAAGCAGAGAACGGGATCCACTACTCCCTTCAGCGGGATTTCTGGAACATGGTCCTGCGGACGGCGCGTGAGTACAACATCCAAGTGCTGGCGACGACGCATAGTAGAGACTGCTTGCGCGGTTTCGCGAAGGCTGCAGCTCAGACGGATAAATCCGAGGGATTGTTTTTCCGTCTTGACCCAGTAGACGGTGATCGGGTACGCGCGGTCCGGTACACGGTAGAGGATTTGTGTGTGGCGGCCGATCTGGACATCGAGGTCAGATAAGTTTGTGGCCAAAGAGACTCCGCGAAAGAAGATCCTCTTGGTTGAGGGTCCCGACGATGAGCATGTGGTGAGACATCTCGTCATGCGGAGCGAGCGCATGCCATCGTTTCACATATTGCCGGTGGGGGGCTTTCCGAATCTCAAGAAGGCGATTCGTCCAGCGATCAATAGCCACCGTCGGACTGCGGTCGGCATCTTGGCGGACGCGAACAACGATCCGGAAGGAAGATGGAGCGCGCTGGCATATCAGTTGCGCGCGGCCGACGTACAGCTGCCGAGCGGGCTCCAAGCAACCGGAACGATCGTCCAAGGTCAGCCTAGAGTCGGGATCTGGTTGATGCCCGACAATCAGTCGTCCGGTGAGATCGAGCAATTCATTGGCAGCTTAATCCCAGAGGGCGATCCAGTTTGGCCTAGGGCGATCCAGTACGCAGACGGCATTCCAGCGATTGACCGCAAGTTCGCACCCGCGAAAGCGCAGAGGGCTAAGATCCACGTTTGGCTGGCCACTCGTAAGGAGCCGCGCAAGATGGGCGAGGCCATCGGGGCACTTGACCTAGACACGTCGGCAAGAGTGGCCACTGAATTCGCGGATTGGCTTCGAGCACTCTTTGGGCAGCCAGAGAAGTAACCCATTGGGAGTCGGTCAGATGACATCAGCGGGCTAGATGCATCGACCGTTCGGGTTCCGGAATGATCTGAGCACCTAGGAATTCTCAGTTAGCCCTCTCCTCTCTTGGCTCTTGTTGGACGGTCTTCAAGGGGCTATGACTGCGCTTGTGGGAGGGCGGGGCCACAAGCCAGCAGATACGCCGCACTGCACGGCTGCGCCAGCCTACATAGGGGCCCACGAGTTCAAGACCGCAGCGTTCCGTGAGGCCAATACGATCACTTTGCGACGCGGTAGACGGTGGTTCTCGCTGCCGGGCGCGAGGACTGGCGCATCGAGACCAACGAGACCCCAGTTTCGATTCCTCGACGCCGGCATGTGCCCAGTTCAAGAACTTCCACTCGCCGACAAGTGCCCACCATGCCTATGTGTAGAGTTCCCAAACAAAGGCGTCGACGAGCGCGGCCCGGAAGTCCCAGATTGGTGCCAAGTCCTCATCCATCGGGGGCCCATCTGCGTACCAAGGCTGGTCATAGAGCCACCGAAGCAGCTCTTGATAGCTCTCGGGCTCCCCGAGCGTCGCAGGCCCCATCCCCGATAGCGCCGCAAGTCCGGGCGCCGACGCGTTGTTGACGGACAACAGCCGGTCCGGGCGCGCGATGGTAAGCAAGAGCGTGGCCGTTCCGCGACCTACCTGGTGGATGGCCCTAAGTCCTCGCATCGCTGGAAGGACGATGTCCGGGAACTCGTGGTCGCGAGCTTGTAAGACAGCTTCCAGACTGGCTCTGATTTTCGACTCGTTATTGAGCACTGCCGGCCCGGCACCGTGAGTCATGCGGCCCAAGAGCGCCGTCCACTCCAGATCTGGGGCCTTGTAGCTACCCTTGAGCCGCTTCTGGGAATCGGTATCAAGCTTCGACCAACTCGCGTCGCCTAGCAGCAACTCCCGACGGTCGGCGATCGCCCTCATGTAGCTACGACCGTTCGGGTCGAGGATCTCCCATCCCCATCCTTCCTCTCTCAATCCATTTTCACACTCGTACAGGGCTTGCCGGAATTCCTTGAGAGTCCTCGGTCGATGGGTGCTGTCGAGAAGATCCCTCCGGCGGGAAACCGCCTCCCATGTGACATGCCGGACTTGTCGATGCGCCGCGTTCCGCTTCCAGTCTTCTCCATGTACGCTCATAGAAACTCCAATGCTAGATGCGCGGCACTGAGGACTACCTCGCGCCATTAGGGTGCACCATCCCTGCTTTCAGTTTAGCAGCCCAGCGGCAGCTGCTGAGGTTTCGCTACACCCCCTTTTGTCCCCCCAAGGTGCGCAGTCCGGTAGAGCAAGTGTTCGGGCGTCTCGTGCTTCTTTCTCCTGTCGCATTACGAAGGGGTGCCGTCGGGTGTCATGGAGCGCGACGGGGCCGCTGTGCGGGACGCTCGTTGACGCCAAGCTTCGGCCATTGGTTACCGCCTGAGCCCGTTGGTGGGCATGGGCAGTGGGGTTTGGGCGACGATACGCCGACGGTCGCTGAGCTGGCAGCCCTAGGCATTGCCCCGTCTCGTGGACGGTCGAGAGTTGTGATCATTCGCGGGCCACGCCAGTTCCGGCTAGCCCGCAGCGCACACCGAGCGATGCCACGGCCGCCGCAGCACCCATGTTGATCAATTCGCGGATCCTAAGAACTACCAGAAGCTGCATCACAAGAGAATAACGGTTTCGCGCAGATTTGTAACCACGCGTTCGGCGCCCAAGAGGTCGTCATTCGGTCTATATGTTCGTGCGCATTGTCCTCGTAGACATAGGACGAATCAGCATCTCGACCAGCCCCTCGCTGACTCCTGAAACCCAGCGCCAAGATTACGGTCCGCGGCACACAGGTGCAGCTCGCGACCACCGTAGCGATCCTCGCAAACCAGCTCCTCTGCTGTTCGATCCAGAACGCACAACCCCTCCTGCGCGACCTCCACGACATCGCCTCCGCCCAGTGGAATGACCCGTCGCGATTCTTACTTCGCCCTCGGCGCTCGACGAAGACCACCGCCACGACATCGACGCCGACTCGGGACACGTGCGCCTGGGATTCATCAAGCGACGTCACCTGTTCCTCATCGATTGAGCGGCCAGACGCAGAGGCCGCCGTTGGATTCGCCTACGGTATGCACCAGCAACACCCCTGATCGAGAAGCCCCTGTGGTGAATGCGTTTGCACTCCGGGGCGCTGTTGTGATCCGTGCCAGATCTTGTGAAGGTCCGACGCCCGTACCCACGTCTGGCGACGCACGATTCGGAGTGGGTCCCCACTCTTTAGGATGTCTGCACGCATTTCGAACGGCGCGGATCGCGGGGTGGCTGCTTCCCGGGGCTGCCCCTGCCGGGCCCTCAGTGAAATCGGCCCCCTGATCGACGGTCCGGACCAGGCGCTCACGGCGTTCGGCGTCCAACCCGAGCCTCAGCCCCAGCCAGCAGATTGGCTCGACTACCCTTGGACGTTGCTGGCCTCATTGCCACCGGAAGAGGTCCTCACACATTTGCAGAGGCGAGTGCTGCGGCACTTTGCGAAGCGACGCGGGCCGGCAGAGCTGGAGAATCTGGGATTGGCTGTGCGTACGACAGCGATCCTGGGTGTAGGTTTCCCGCAAGAGCGCGCAGCCACCGGGATTCGAGGAGATCTGGAAGGGCTGGACGCGGGTCACGATCATGATGGCCGCAGCGCACGAACTGCGGGACTGCCCCGAATGGCCTCAAACTGTGTCTCAGCAGGAGCCCTGATCTTGGCTCATGGGGCAAAGCTAGCCTGTACCTAGCGCAGAGTGTTCTCGAAGAGGACCACCACCTGCCCTTCTTGACCGTTCTTGGTCGTGCTCTGCCGCATCTCGCCGGAGAGGACTCAATTCGGTCGGGGGCAAGATTGGTCCGTTGCCGGGCCGCCGAGTCGCCCCGAAGCGGCTCGTGCGATCGGCGGATGACGCCCAATGACCCAGTTCCGGTCATGGACGGATTCTTGGGAGACCCACCGTCAATCCCACAACGTGATGGGCCCAGTTACAGCCACGAGATGGCTCGTGGTCAACTCCTTCATTTGACCGCCTCACCAGAGAGCACGTTCCAGAGGCGCTTGTACCCGCCTCCTGAGACAGCGGCGTTGTCCGGCTTGGCTCGGCGCCAGTCTCGTACGGTGAGGGCCTTCAAGAACTCTCGCGCTTGGACAACCGAGTACCGATCATCATTCTCCCCGACTGTCTCTCGGTACAGTCTGCCAAGATTCTCAGCGACGCTGCGAGGCGCGGCATTCATCCGCATGAGAACAGCGTCTTCCGTCTGGACGCCGTGGTAGATCATCGCTGGAAGTGTCTTGATCCTGCGCTGCTCAGCCTCGGATAGGCCATCGAGGTCAAGACGGGAGACACGGCTCAACGCGGCAATGCCCCAAGTTCCGCTGTTGACGATGGTCCGGTAGATCGCACGGCAGGCATCGGTGATCGCCCGGGTCCGATCACCGCCGTCTGTTTCGCGTAAGAAGTACTTCCGGGCGATGGCGTCGATTGCCTTGCCGTTCACCCAATCGCGGGTGATATTGGAGATTCGAACTTTGCCGTGACCATCCCCGCGAATCTCACCAAGCTGCCTCTTGAGTTGCCGCACATTCAACATGACGCCGTACAAATCGGCGATCCGTCCACCTTCCCCGAACAGGCTCTCTGGAGCCCAATCAGAGGGGGTGAGCTTGGTCTCGAGGTTGTGCAGCTCCCTGATCGCTCTCGTTACGCCTTCTGGAGAAAAGCCGGTCGAGTCCGCTAGCTCGGCAACACCGCCGCGCATCACCGAGAGTCTCCGTGCATAGGCGCGGGTCGCATTCAGTAGGATGTCGGCCTTGTGCCGCTGCGTAGGATCATTTCGCAACGTGGTGTATCCGAACGTTTGCCTAAGAAGCTGCTCCGAGCCCGATAGTACTGCGTCCAAGTTCTTCTTCTCCGCCCACAGGTGGGCAACATAGCAGCGGAAGTCTTCCCATTGATCCTGCCACAGCTCCTCGGAGAGTCTCGCCAATCTTCCTTGCTCAGCAAGCTCATTCAACTGCGACACGAGGCGGGAGACGAGCGCACCCGTGCTGCGACTCACGAACTTGACGATGGACTCCGGGTCAGAACCTTCCGCAAGGCCGACTACACCCACGCTGTCATGGCCAAGTCGGCCCGCACGACCGGCAAGATTCCAGAATTCCCGGGACGACATCTCCTGTCCGTAGGGGTACTTGTGTGTTTGCAGGAAGACCGAGGAGACTGGAAAATTAATACCCCGAGCAATGGTGGTGGTGGCACATAGTACCCTCAGCGTTCCTGTCTCGGCGAGCCATTCCATGAGTGCTCGCACATCGTCAGACAGGCCTGCGTGATGGACACCAACCCCCTTCTCTAAGGTATCGACAAGCTGAAAGTGGGGTCCAAGCTCGGTACGAAGGAAATCCTGAACAAGCCGAATATCCGGAGGAACAGAATCGTACTTGGGTAGGCTTTGTGCGGCGTTAGCCGCCATTGTCCATACCGTTGAAATCTTGTTTGCGATCGCTATGCTAGTGCCACGCGAAGCCATGGTTGTCGCCATTGCCGCAGTCTCAAGTCCTAAGTTATTTTGTCCGTTCTTGGCGATCACTGTGCTCTTAGGAACATCAATGGGCTTCACTTTTCCAACGCGGTGCGTACCATGAAGCGGCATGGCCTTTGGAGTCGTGGTCAAGGTCTTGAACTGCATGTGCCACCCTGCGCGCTGACTGGTGTTTGGAACGGCAGAGTAGAGCCCGATGATCCTCTCATTTGGCTTCCAAGGTGCCGTGCCTAAACTAATTGCTTGGCCTGCACTCACATCTTGGGCAAGCCACCGAGCAACGGATTCCGCCTCCTCGACATAGGGCATGAGAAGCAGGAAGTTCGCGTGGGGACAATCCATCTTGACTGTCGCAAGCAATAGTTCGATCCGCAATCCCCTGTTCTTTGTTTCGAGATTATGTGCTTCATCCATGACCACGAGTGCCAGTGGTCTATCCTCAACCCTCTTGTTGCGAATTACCAGCGACAGCTTCTCGGGTGTGACCACCAGAATACGGAAAGGCTGATCCTTTTCCGTTAGTATCTCTTCTTCGAACGCATCCACCTCGACCGCAGCGGTTAGTTGTTCGACCCTTATTCTAATCGGATTGAAATCATTTCTCAGCACGCGGGTGATCTGTGCGCACAGGGCGCGTGTCGGTGCCACATAGCAAACCCAGCCACGCTCGACATCGAACTGGTTTAGCGCCTGCAGGATGCGAAACTCCGCGAGCAGTGTCTTCCCACCGGAGGTTGGCAGGTCGATCACGATGGCGGTTTTCGCTTGGTCGAGGAGTCCCTGTTCCAGAAGCGCCGCGCGCTGGGGCGGGAGCATCTCGAACATCGGCCGATGTTCGCGACGGGTGAGCGCGCGGACAAAATCTGTAGTCTGGGAATTAACGGCACGTGTCGCCCACCAGAGCGAATTCGAGACCATGATCCGTGCGGTCGCATGCAACCACCGTAGGATCAGCTCGTGTTGCGCATCACCTGAAGCAGTCGCGGAATTGATGGCCCCATCAAAGTGTTTGTCGAGCGATCCGAACGGATTGGTTGGCTGTCCTTGGAGCATGTAATGGGCGAGGATCTCCGTGCCTTTAGCCCAGTGGTACAGTGCGGCTAGCCGTAGAGCAATTGCCCGATGTTCTTCGCACGAGCCGTTTCGGAGCCGATCTTTTTCGAAGTGCTGTTGATCGTCACGTAGACCGGCGATAATCTCCCGAATTCGGTCAAGATCGTCCCAGCCACGCTTTCGAAACAAACGGATCCAGCAGTGAAAGAGTCGATAGAGCAGACGGCGATCCCACGGTATGCCGGCGACGCTCGGAGCCTTGAGGGCTTGCTTGTTCTCTCCGTACCAGCGGCGAAGGTCGGACCAACGATCTCCGCAATAGGCAACGCCAGAGACCTGCAGCACAAAAAACAGGCGGTCATGCGTCTCGACCGGAATCTGCTGCAGGCGGCGAATGTCGAACGCGCAGAATGATGCGGCGATCGCTTGGTCGCGGAGTCTCAGGTTATTCCCCGAGGGCCGACTTAGTTCCTCCAGCCCCTCGATCGCGGCCATCTCGAAGGCGAGCGCAACGCGCTCAAGCAGGGCGCGGTGGTCCTCGCTCGCCGAAAACGAAAAGGTGATTTGTGCACCAACGGCTCGTCGAGCCAGATGTTCATTCACTAGCCGGTCGGCACGATTCAAGTCATCTGCTCCGATCGCGCTGACTGCCCAGTGACTCTTGAGCGCGTCGACTGCCGCCGTTGACAGACTCATGATGCCGCTCCTGTCCTAGCCGCGATGGTGGCGTCCCCGAGCCCTCTGATTCGGCCCGCAGGCAGGTACAAGGCGAGAAGCTCGATCTTCGTACCATTGGGGCAATCGCGGCCGAGACTCTCTACCCTAGCCCGCAAGTCGTTCTTGCGAGGCTGGACATCTCGGACGAGAACTCCGAGCAACCACACATCGGAGTTGTTGGTCAGATAACGCTTTGCGGCCCGTCGGAAGCGCGGCATCCAAGCTGCCCCGTTGGCGCGATGAGCGAGGTACTTCAAGAGGTCGTCCCGAATGGGGGTGCTGTCGCGAAGGTCCTCAAGCTGTTGCTTGAGACCTGTGCGACCATACATCGCTCCCGGTGGGTACTTGGCTTCGGAGGCTGTCTTGACTTCGCCGAAGGCTAGACAGTCGCCTTCCGCATCAACGCGTAGACCAACGAGATCTGCTCCCGGAAGGCTGGAACGGCGCTTTCGTTGGTCACGACCGGCTGGCCAGGGGAACCGGCAGTCCCGGTGATCGGTGAGCCAAGTCTCGGCAATCGCCTCGCCCACGCGCCAGTCTTCAATGCTTTCCTGATCAGCAAGAATGCGGCGCAGCCCGTCCTGCTCGAATCCCGTCTCGACGATCCCGAGCAGAATGTCCTCAATGTCAGCCTTGCCGTCGTCGTCGAACAACAGGGCGGCTACCGGGCCACCCAATGCAGCATCGAGTTCCTTGGCGCTCCACTTGAGGCCAAGCCCCGTGCAGCGGGGATCGGGTATGGAGTAGACCACTTGTCCGAGTGCAACGGTCATACCCTGGTCCGCACCAGTCTCCCGGCTTCGCTTGCCCGAATTCCGCCGGAGAAGAGGTTGGGAAGAATGGCATCGCGAAGCGTGGCGTACGCGGGGCTTCCACAATCTGCCCTTCCATCCGGTTGGAGTCGCGAAGTGGCGAGCCTGCGGAACCCCGCCCCAAGCCCCGCGGGAGGGACGACCACCAACAACCGATTCAAGACGGCTCCCGATGCCCGCCGCCGCTCGCTCGTCCCGCTCATGTGGTGGATTCCGGATTCTCGGTAGCCGACGCTTCGCGCAAGGCAATAGGGAAACTCGTTCGGAAGCTCAGGACAGGGATGGGGGACGACATACTTTGCCGAGCCCCGTCCACCCTCATTATCCGCAAAGAAATCCACGCAGGCTGTCTTGCCGTTCTCCAGGCACGATAAAGTCCGAGCGACGAGCGTGTCGCCATTCGCGAAGCGCAGTCCCGTTGCGAAGGTCCGCACAGCAATCGAATCACGCGAAGGGCCAGCGTCGGAATGCTGGCCATCGGGAGATTCGGGGCGACGATCGCGTCAGGAGCGGGGTAGTTGGGGTGGACGGTGACGGCACCAGAGCCTGTCGGCATGGGCGTCCGGTCAATCTGCATAGTGTCGACTGCAAGCAGTGTGATCTGATGGAAGCAACGAGAATGGCATATATAGAACATGCTCAGTGTGCGCTGTTCTGGAGCGATTCCGTGAAACGGGCCTCGACGAGAGTCTGCAAGCCTGTGGAGCACTACGTGCCTAACGAACCCGATGCAGGTTCCGGGGAGCCATCTCGCACGCAGGACCGCGCCCTTGACACTTCGAATTGGCCGGCAGCGGCTGGCCGAGACGCAGCAGGCAGGCTGTCGATGCAGCCGAGGACATGAGGTCAGGGCGCTACCAATGACGCTGACTTCACTACGTAACACGTCAGGTCCGGCCCCAATTCGCCGCTTGGCGCAAATGCGCGTGCCCCTCATGAGTGAACTCTGCCATCCAGCGAACATTGGTGACGACAAGATTCGTCGTCCTAGAATCCCTCGATGACCTGAGCGCTGAATGTGGCCATCGGACTCTGTGAGCGCTTGTGGAAGGTTCTCTGCCAAGCCCGTGGGCAGGTCCGTGCGGTGGGCAAGTGGTCGACTTGCCCCGGTCACAATCGCAGGAAGTGGCCGAGCACGTCACCTTGGCGTGTCGCTGGCAGGCGTGCGGGCTGACTACGCGCCGGCGGGAGATGGCTCGCGGGGTGAGTGCAGGAACTGCACCCGAAGCTCGCACCGACGTGAGAGAGCCCTCGCGGTCAACGCAGAGTCCCTTGTTCAGAGCCACCTCAACGGCCCCGGGAACGACTCTCTGTGCCGAGTGCATCTCCACCCACCGCCATGTTTCGCGCCTCGGGGATGGAGAGATGTTATCCTAGGCCCGTTGCGGTCCGAGGTGCAACACACAAGATGCAGTAGTGTTGCAGATTGCCGCCACATGATGTAGCATGGCGGTTTCAGTCGGGCCAAGAACGGGAGGTTTGGATGCCAGTTGGCTACCATCACTTGACATTGGAG
>JAJDWM010000765.1 GCA_022825595.1 Bryobacterales bacterium
GGATCAGCGCCTGAGGGAGCGCGTTGGAGACGTCCTCTGTCGGAAGGTTGGCGCCAATTGGAATCAGGGGCGGATCGGCACCGGCCAAGCCGCCGGAGACAAAGAGAAGCAAGTTCGCGGCGTGTGAGATCAGCGCCACGCCGAGCACAAACCGCACGAGGTTACGCCGAAGCATCAGGTACACGCTGGTTGCCATGAGTACGCCCACGAGTACTGCGATGATCGTGTCCATCCAGTTACTCCCGGCCGATCGGCCGACTGTCGTCCGAAGAGGGCACAACCGGCTCTTTCGCTTCTAGGACGAATGTCAGGACGGCACCCACGACCACCAAGTACACACCGCAGTCAAATAGCAACGGCGTACCGACCTTGACCCCTAGGACTTCAACCCAGACGCTCGTGAGGAAAGAGCTTCCCTTGAGGTACATGCCGACCAAGCCCGACAGGATCGCCAAAGAGAGGCCCGCCGCCGCAATTCGGAGTGGATCCGCCCGCAGGAGCCTGCGCACGTCGGCCGCATCGGCCACAAAGACATACAGGCTAGCCGCCATCGATGCGATCAGCCCACCGACGAATCCGCCGCCGACCTGGTGGTGGCCGCGAAGTAGAGCGAACAGTGAGAAGAGCAGGATGAGCGCGAAAAGCAGGCGCGCCGTCTCTATGAGGATCAGGGTGTTCATCGCTGGCTGGACCCCGAGTCTGTCTCTGGAGCGGCTGTGTCGTTGGCCGCGACCACAGACAGGAACCGACGGTACCGCGAGCGCCGCTGAATCAGCGCACACACCGCCGACCCAGCCAGGAATAGAACAGTGATCTCACCCATCGTGTCAAGTGCGCGAAAGTCGACCAAGATCACGTTGACGATGTTCCGGCCATGTGCGCCCGGGACCGCAGTGCGCTCAAAGTAGTCCGTTAGGAAGCGCTGTGGCGGTTCGCTGATCACAGCCAGCAACACAAGCGTGGTCGCCGCACCAACGGCGATTGCTACGGCTGCATCCCGGAACTGTCGAGGGCGGTCCTGTCGGATCTCGTAGTGAAAGCTGGGCAGCCGCAGCAGCACGATCGCAACGATGACCACCACCAGCGTTTCCACCATGAGCTGGGCCATCGCGACATCCGGTGCCCCGAACAGGAGGAAGATGAGGCTCGCCGCCGTGCCGACCACTCCGATCGAACCGATCGCGAGCAACCGAGACCGGGTGAAGATGACGGTCAGGGCCGAGGCCGCGATCAGGGCCCCGAGCATCCACTCGAAGAATGAGGCTTCAGGCAACAGCTGGGGCAAGTGAACGGCGTCGCGCACGACGAGAGTCGTCGCGAGGACCAAAGCGAGCGAAGCGAAGACGGTGCCAACGTAGCGCCTGTGAACTCCCGACTGCAGCACGGCCGTTAGCCCGGATGCGCTCGCGGCGATGCCGTGCATGGCTTTGTCGTACGCCGAATCCCCCGTCACCGGAATGCCCGACAGTGTGCTTGAGACAACTCCCGCCACTGCCCTTCTCTTCCAGAACACGAGCGCCGCTAGGCCCCAAGTGGCCACCGAGAGCAGGAGTTCAGGACCGAATCCATGCCACAGGCTCGGGATGAAATGTTCTGGCAATTCCCCCACGTTGGCCGCTGCGGGAAGCACAAAGGCGCCGAAAGTAGGACCCGCTAAGAGGCCTGCGACGATGCCGGCCGCGCCAAGAATCGCCGGGCCGCACCATAG
Source organism: Bryobacterales bacterium (assembly GCA_022825595.1). Lineage (GTDB taxonomy): Bacteria > Acidobacteriota > Terriglobia > Bryobacterales > UBA6623 > VXMF01. The sequence goes on from JAJDWM010000765.1 coordinate 1,709, forward strand.
CTGCCAAGGAGCTGGCTCCGCACGGGCTGCAGCGTGTGTGAGCCGTCCCCACAGCAGCGGTCCGGCTAAGACCAAGGCAACAGTCCCGATCAGCGCACTGGCCAGGAGGACCGCCACAAGGGCGACCGTGCCGGAGGGTGCAACCAAGGCGCTGCCGTAAAGGGCTTCCTTCCCGATGAAGCCGATGGTCGGAGGCAGACCCACCATTGACACGCATGCCAGCAGAATGCCGACCGAAGTCCACCGCATCCTCGTTCCCAAGCCGCCGAGCAGTCTAAGGTCGCGCGTTCCGGTGGAATGTTCGATCGCTCCTGCTGCCATGAAGAGTGCTGCCTTGTAGAGCGCGTGCACGAGGACAAAGCACATCGCTGCAACTGCGGCGGCGGAGACACCGCCCTCAATGGTCTGTGCGGGGACACCTAGGAACAGCACACATGCCCCTAGTGCCATGACAGTCGTGTAGGCGAGAACTTGCTTGAGATCCGTCCGCGTCAGGGCCACGATTGAGGAATAGACCATCGTGACCGCGCCTACGGTCACCAGTGTGGTTGTCCACTCATTTGTGCCTCCCAACACGGGCGCCATGCGCGCCAACAGGAATACGCCCGCCTTGACCATCGTTGCCGAATGCAAGTAGGCAGAGACTGGCGTTGGAGCTGCCATCGCGTTGGGTAGCCAGAAGTGAAAGGGAAACTGTGCGGACTTCGTGAACGCGCCCGCGAGCACGAGCGCCAAGATCCAGTGGTAGCGATGGTCGGCGGACAGTTCACCGGGTTGAGCCAAGATCTCCCTCAGGCTGTAAGTACCCGCCGCTTCTCCAAGGAGTACGAAGCCGGCCAGCATCGCCAGCCCTCCGGCTCCCGTAACCATCAGGGCCTGCCACGCCGATCGGCGCGAGGTCGCTTCCTCGTGGCGGTAGCCGATCAGCAAGAAGGAGGTGACTCCAGTGACCTCCCAAGCGATGAATAGAGTGATCAGGTCATCCGAGAGCACGATGCCAAGCATCGACAGCATGAAGGCAGTAAGGAATGCGGTGAAACGCCCAATCTGCGGCGCCCCTCGCATGTACTCGGCGGCATAGAGGAATATCAGCGTGCCGATGCCTGTGATCAGCAATGCGAACAGCAGGCTCAGTCCATCAACGAAGAAGCTCAGAGCGATGTCGTGCTGGGGGAGCCACTGGACTGCCCAGTGGCGAGACTCGCCGGCGGAAACCGCGGGCACGAAGCTGCAAAGCCACGCGAACAGCCCCAGCGGCAGGCCGACCGCCGCCCACGAATACAGTGGTACCTGAGCGCTTCTGGTGGCTGATTCGGCCATCGCCTGACCTGTGCTCCGAAAGCCAGGTGCGTCCCGGCGACACGAGCCCAAGACTCAAGTTACCACCCGCGCAACCCCCACTCGGTTGCGCCTCTCCGCCACAAGGCGCCCAGCTCAGGCGAAGTGCCGTGGGAGGACGTGCAATGCTTTGGGAACCATGATTCGGTCCCTCAAGATCCCGTCCTGCGAGGCCAGACTCTCAAGCAGGCCGATGGCCTGTCTCGCGAGTCTCGTTGCCCTGGGTGGGCTGGCCTGCACGCCGGCCGAGAAGGCTCCCCAGCCAAGCTTTGTCCTGATCTTGGCGGACGATCTCGGATACGGCGATCTCTCGATTCAAGGACACCCGCTGATCCGGACACCCAACATCGACCGAATCGCCCAAGCGGGTCAACGCTGGACCTCGTTCTATGCCTCGGCACCAATGTGCAACCCCAGCCGTGTCGCGCTGCTGACTGGCCGTATGCCGATTCGAATTCACCAGACAGGCAGGAACACTTGGGAGAACGTGCCAGACTCCGAGATCACGATCGCGGAAATGCTCAAGGACCTCGGGTACGCAACTGGCTATATCGGCAAATGGGGCTTGAGCGCCCAATTCGACTACACCGGCGCACATCCTCTGGACCAAGGGTTTGACTCGTTCTACGGCTTGGTGGGAAGCAACGACGCGCCGTTGCGAGACGGTTTCGAGAGGACCTACGAGAACATTCGTCACGCCACGAGCTCGGACTTTCCGATCTCGCTCTACCGGGACCGATCGGCCATCGAGACGCCCGTGTACCAGCCCACCTTGACGAAGCGGTACACCGAGGAGGCCGTTCGCTGGATCGAAGAGCACGCCGACCGGCCATTCTTGCTCTTTCTCGGGCACAGCATGCCTCACGTCCCGATCTATCGTTCACCTCAGTTCGAAGGGCACAGCAATGCCGGGCTCTATGGGGACGTAGTCGAGGAACTCGACTGGTCGGTCGGAGAGATCACGCGGGCGTTGGACAGGGAGAAGATCTCTGCCAGCACACTTCTCTGGTTCAGTAGCGACAACGGCCCATGGCGCACATACTTCGACCTCGGGGGCTCGGCAGGCGCGCTGCGCGACGGCAAGCTCACGGGTTGGGAAGGCGGACTCAGGGTCCCCGGAATCTTCTATTGGCCCGGTACAATCCCACCCGGCACGGTAGACGGCATCGGCGTAAACGTGGACATCATGGCCACAATCGCAGCGTTAGCCGGCGCCGATTTGCCCGAAGACCGCGGCTACGACTCGATCGACTTGTCCGGCGCGTTGCTCGCGGGTGAGTCTAGCCCACGGGACCGCTTCTTCTATTACGGCCAGCCTGGGAACCTGTGGGCCGCCCGGCTGGGGCAGTTCAAGCTGGTCTTCGAGTCGTGGGAGTCGCTCGGCACCGAGAAACAGGTTGGCTGGCGGGGGTATGCGAACCATGTGAGGCATGATCCTGCCCTGCTTTTCGACCTCTCGACCGATGTGCACGAGCGCTTCGACGTGTCGGCTCGACATCCGGAAGTCGTAGAGGCCATTCGAGAGGCCATTCAGCGCCACTACGATGCCGTGTCGGCCACATACCACGCCAACTGATGTCCGCGTCCATGCCTATAATGGTCGCCGTGGTGCGGGCACAAGCGCTGGTCTGCGCTCTGCTGGCCGTGCTGGTCGCTGCAGCGGACGTTGGTGGGGCCGCCGCGGAGGAAGCAGCACCAGGGCAGGGATACTGGTCATTTCAACCACTCCAGAACGCGGCTGCGCCTATCGATCTGTCCGGGTGGAGCGCGAACCCGGTCGATT
>JAJDWM010000465.1 GCA_022825595.1 Bryobacterales bacterium
TTCGCAGGCGAGCCGGTCACGACCGAGGCGTTTCGGGCGCTGGTGGCGGAGTCAGTGCCGAGCGGACATCGCGACCCCGAATTGAGGGATTTCTTTGACCAGTGGGTGTACGGCACAGGCATTCCGACACTGAGGGTCCGCTGGGACCAGTCCGCGCGGGGCGGACGGCACCACTTTGAGATGCGGGTGTCCCAGTCCGGAGTGGACGACTACTTTCCGATGGAGGTGCCGGTCGAGGTCCGGACGCTGCCGACAAGATCGCTTGTCAAGACCGTTACCGTGGGCGAGGACGAGGACGAGACGCGAGTCTCGATCGTCCTTCGGAACCCCGCGTCCTCGGTGCAGATCGATCCGCAGGGCTGGCTGCTGGCCGAAGTCCAGCGGTGAGGGCTTTCGACGCTGCCCGCGGCAGGACCGGAAAGACCTGACCGCACGCGACCATTCAGCGGCTCAAGGGCCGATTCACGGGTTTGCCCATCCGAGGAGTGTGTGCGCGCCGGTGACACTCCAGAGAATCAGAGCTTCCGAACCCCGCTCTCAGGACTCCGGTCTGTCGTTTCGAGGAACGGCTACAGTACCATGAGATCTCGACATGAGGGACCAGGTCCGAACTCTGGCTGTCGTGGTCCTCGTCGCCGCGGGCGGCATCGCCGCCTACATGCTCGCCACCGCTCAGTCGCCGCTGGACAATGCGGCTGAGGCCCGTCTGCAGGAGCTGCGGAACTTGGGCAAGGCCTTCTACGAGACCCCCGGGTCATCGCGTCAAGCAGTGGAGCGGCTGGCCGAAGCCCTCGAGCTGAATCCCGGATCCGCTCGCGAGCACCTCAACTACGGCCTCGCGCTGTTGCGGGCAGGCCAGCGCGAAGAGGGCATGGCCCAAGTGGCGATGGCGCAGAGGATCGACCGCACCCTGCCACACACGTACTTCAATCTCGGGATCGAGTACAAGAAGGCCGGCGAAGTCGAGAAGGCGCTCGACCAGTTCCTGCAGATGGACAAGCTCGTCCCTGACGAGGCCAAGACGCAGTACAACTTGGGTGCCCTGTACAAGCAACAGGTGAATATCCGCAGGGCCATTGAGCGGTTCGAGCGGACGATTGAGCTGGACCCATCGCTGGCCGCCCCACACTTCCAGCTGTTCGGCATCCTCCGCCGCACGGATCCTGACCGAGCGATGCATGAGTTGGAGACCTTCAAGGCCCTCAAGGCCAAGACCGAGGATGCGGCAGTGGGGGAGGACGTTGACTGGAGCTTCTATGCCGAGCTTCACGATCCTTCCTTGCATGCGGCCGTGTCGGCTGCTGCGGCCCCGTTCGAATTCGCCTCTCGCCAGGTGGCCACGATTGAGGGGGAGCCTAGGGGCGCAATCGCCCTCGACCTGGACGGGGACGGCACAGCGGACGGCGTGGTCTGGTCGGCAGAGGCCGCCGCAGCGGTCGCCGGCAGTTCGTCGGGCAACCCCGGCATCAAGAGCCTTCGGCTGGGCGGAGCCCTGCACTACGGGGCAGGAGATTTCGATGGGGACGGCTTGGCCGACCTGTGCCGTGTGGACGCCGACGGTGCTGAGGTCTTGGTTAACCGTTCCGGTCGGTCCTTCGAGCCAATATTTGCCTCCGAGGGCGATTTCGACATGTGCCTATTCGTGGACTATGACCGCGACGGTGACTTCGACCTATTCGGCCTCGGCCGTGACCGGCGGTTATGGCGGAACAACGGCGACGGTGGGATGTCTGACGCAACCTCCGAGTTCCCCTTCGCGGAAGGCCGCGTCCGGGCCGCCGCGACGGCGGAACTATTCGAGGACAACGGCCACGACGTGGTGGCCGTCTACGGAGACCGCATCCTCGTCCATCAGGACAGGAAGCTAGGCGTCTTCGGGCCGGGAGTGCCCGTAGACGGTGTCTCCGTGCCGGATGGTCCCGTCCGCATGGATGTGGTCGATGCTGACCACGACGGCTACCTCGACATCGCGGTCTCCACGCAGGGTGAAACGGCGGTCTTGGAGAATCGCGACGGCAGCTTGGGGCCTGTCCACAGGCTCGACCGTGTGCAGACGTGGGCCGACTTCCAGCTCCGCGGGCGCTTGGATGGAGTGACTGCCGAAGGTTTCTTGGCAGGCCGCGGGGGGTTCGAGTTCGCGGCCATGTCCGCACCCGGCGGGGCGGCCCACGCGGCAGCTGCCGATCTGAACGGAGACGGTCGGCCCGACCTGCTTGCGGCGACGGCTGACGGCACGGTCCTAGTCAGGGCAAACCGCACGGAGACGTCGAATCGTGGCTTGACTGTTCGATTGGAAGGTGTCAAGAGTCCCGCGATCGGTACCGATGCCCGGGTCGAGGTGAAGGCCGGCCTCGCATATACCAAGCAGGTCTACGCGGGCTCTCCCCTGCACTTCGGCCTGGGCGCGGCGGAATCGGTCGACACGGTCCGCGTCACTTGGGCGAATGGCCTGATCCAGAACGAGACCCCGGAGGGCGCGGCCGCCGAGATCCACATCAAGGAGGCCCCGAGGCTGTCCGGTTCGTGCCCGATGGTCTACACCTGGAACGGCTCGCGCTTTGAGTACATCAGCGAGGTTCTGGGCGTGGCGCCTCTGGGTGCCAGCTTGGCGCGCGGCGTGTACTTCCCGGTCGACCACGACGAGTACGTGACCGTTCGCGGGGACCAGCTGAAGGAGCGGGCAGGATATCTTGACGTTCGCATCACCGAGGAGCTCCGCGAGACCGCCTACCTCGACAAGATCCGCCTGCTGGCCATTGACCATCCTGCCGACATGCGGGTCGTCAGCAATGAGAAGGCCAAGGCTCCGCCATTTCCCGACTTCCGGCTGTTCGGAGTCCGCTCTGAGATCCGGCCCGTCGCTGCGACCAACCACTCAGGCGAGAGCGTGCTGGACCTCGTCGTCAATGGAGACCGGCGCTACGCGCCCTTCCGCCGGGATCTGTCCGGGCGTGCCGAGCCGCACTCCTTGACACTAGAGTTTCCGCACTTCGACGATGTGGACGCGGTCCTGTTCCTCGAGGCGTGGGTTGACTGGGCATCCGCAAGCACGATCGTGGCGGCCTCGCAGGCCGAGTCCAAGGCGATCCAGCCCCCGAGCCTCGAGATTCGCAGCGACGACGGCCAATGGCACGTCGCCGTGGCCGATGTCGGGCTTCCCGGAGGCACGCTGCGCACGGTAGCGGTCGACTTGAGCGGCAAGTTCCCGGGTCGATCGCGAGCGGTGCGCATCCGCACGAACATGTGCGTCCATTGGGACAAGGCCTACATTGCGACGGGCACATCCGACCCGAATGTGCGTCAGACGGCACTGGAGCCGTCCTTGGCCGATCTTCGCTTCCGGGGCTTCTCCCGGAACTTCGTGCCAGCGGGTCGGGACCAGCCCGAACAGTTCGATTACCAGGTGGTCTCGGCCACCAGCAACTGGAACCCCACGCCCGGCTTGTACACGCGCTTCGGGGACGTTCGCGAACTGTTGCGATCCGAGGATGACCGCTTCGTGATCATGGGCGCAGGAGATGAGATCCAGCTCCGGTTCCGGGCAGATCAGCTTCCGGCGGTGCAGCCGGGTTGGACGCGCGACTACCTTCTATTGGTGGACGGCTGGGCCAAGGAGAACGAGGCCAACACGGCCTTTGGGGACTCGGTCACCCCGCTGCCGTTCCACTCCATGAGCGGGTACCCCTACGCTGCGGATGAGCAGTACCCCGAGTCCCCGCAGCACCAGGAAGACTTGATTCGCTACCACACGAGGCCGGCGATGCGCCTCCTGCCCCCGCTGGTAGCGCGCGCCAGCGCAAGGTGACCCCACCTACCGAACCCACCACTCCCGTCCGGCGGGCTGTCGCATACCTCGCCGGAGGTCGGGGCATCGCCATCGCCTTTCTCGCCTTGGTGGTCAATGCCGGGTGGATCTGGGCCTTTCCGCAAGCGAGCCTCGTGTACGTCGCCAGCGTCCTGCTGCACGTTGGCCTCGGTGCCGCACTGACCCTCGCACTGTGGTGCTCGCGAGCTGACCTTTTGCGCGCTGTCCGCGGCGACTGGCGGCTGTGCGCGCCACTGACCGTATGTGCAGCCTTGGGAGCTGCGTTGTGCGTGGTCGGAGCGACTCGGGAGAACCTGCCAGCACTGGTGGGCCACGGCGCGTTTGGATTTGCGGGCGCGGCACTGGTGGCGCTGCGCCTGCGCAGCCGTGCCACCGCTGGGTGCCTCGTGCTCGCGCTACTTCTTCCCGGGGCGGTGTCCTTGAGGGACCGATGGCTGCCGCTCTCCGCCGACCGCATCGTGAACCCCACGCAAGCGCCCCTGTCCATGGACGAGGAGGGCGGCGGACGCCAGAGCCCATTCTTCCCATCCGCGGCGCAGACCGTTTCGGGCGGGATCATCCCATCGGACTTCTTCCTTGAGTCCGAAGCGTGCGGGGAATGCCACAAGGACGTCTACGCCCAGTGGACGTCCTCAATGCACCACTTCTCGTCGTTCAACAATCAGTTCTACCGCAAGTCCATTGAGTACATGCAGGAGACCGCAGGAGTTGAGGCCTCCAAGTGGTGCGCCGGATGCCACGACCACGCCATGCTCTTCAACGGCATGTTCGATGACCCGGTGGCCGGCCAGCTTGACCGGCCCGAGGCGCACGCCGGGCTGGCGTGCGTGTCCTGCCACTCGATCGTCCACGTTCCCGACACAATGGGCAACGGCGGGTTCGTGATCGAGTACCCGCCGTTGCACCACCTCGCTTCCAGCGAGTCTGCCCTTGTCCGGGCTGTGCACAACTATGTCACCCGCACGGCACCGGCCGCGCACCGGCGCGCCTTCCTTAAGCCCTTCATGCGGGAGGACGGGTCGGAATTCTGCGCCTCCTGCCACAAGGTCCACTTGGACGTGCCTGTCAATTCCTACCGCTGGGTGCGCGGCTTCAATTCGTATGACAACTGGCAGGCGAGCGGGGTCTCGGGCCAAGGGGCGCGTTCGTTCTACTACCCCCCAGAACCGCAGGGCTGCGCCGACTGTCATATGCCGCTCGTGCCGTCCGACGATCCGGGGAACCGTGATGGCATGGTCCGCTCGCACCGGTTCGCAACCGCGAACACGGCCGTGCCGTACGTAAACGGGGACCAAGAGCAGCTAGACGCCGCCAGGAAGTTCCTGCAGGACGGTATCGTCACACTGGATGTCTTCGCTGTCTCCGAGGCCGCCGCTGCGGGTGGGGCTCCCTCGATGCTGCGCACGGTCGACGAGATCCAGGCGGCGACGGGTTTTGCCGTCGGAGAGGAGGCCGGGGCCAGCCGTGGGCCCGTTGTCCTGCGAGAAGTGGGGGCCCTTGCCGCGCCGTTGGACCGCACTCAAGCCAGCGTCCAACCCGGTCAGGCGCTCAGGGTGGATGTGGTCGTGCGAACCCGGAAGGTGGGTCATTTCTTCCCCAGTGGCACGGTCGACGCCTTTGACATTTGGGTCGAGTTTGAGGCCATCGACGCAGCTGGGCGGCGCATCTTCTGGAGTGGCCAGGTCCAGGACGGTCACGGACCGGTTGACCCGGGCGCGCACTTCTACCGGGCCGTGCAGGTGGATGCACGCGGAAACTTGATCGACAAGCGCAATGCCTTCCATTTGCGGGGTCTGCTGTATGCGCGGCTGATACCGCCCGGGGCGGCGGATGTCGTTCATTACCGCCTAGAGGTTCCCGAGGATGCCGAAGGGCCAATCACTCTCCGCGCCAAGCTGAACCACCGCAAGTTCTCGCACAGCTACACGGCATTCTCCTACGCCGGCCGGGCGCTCCCGGGCGAGCACGGGACCGGCTTCGACGATCGCGAGTTCAGCTACGATCCGGCGGACATCCCTGGAAACGTTCCCGGGCAAGTCAAGGATCGGATACCCATCCTTCCGATAACGGAAATTGCTTCTGCCGAAGTCAGCCTGGCGGTCGGAGTGCCCGCATCGGAATGGCATCCCGAGGTTGTTGCGCAAGATTGGGAGCGCTGGAACGACTACGGGATCGGGCTGCTTC
>JAJDWM010000209.1 GCA_022825595.1 Bryobacterales bacterium
GTTGCTAACCTGCCTCAGCGAGAATTGAATTTGCCTGCCGACAAGAGTGTCTGCACTGTCTACTTTCGGCCGGCACCCGGCCAAGACGAGACTTCCCTGTTCGACCGGTCTCGAGCCGCGGCCCGGAAGTGCGGCCTGGAGTTCGAGGTCTTGGGCGATGGAGGGCCCCTGCACATCGATCCCGACTCCAGATTCGTGCGAGAAGTGCTTGGGCTGGCTGGCCGAACCGTACCCCGAACAGTCTGCTACGGAACCGATGGGGCCGTGCTCGGGGATCTGGAGCACCTACTCGTGCTCGGGCCCGGCGACATCGCCCAAGCACACACCGCAGACGAGTGGATCCTCTTGGAACAGCTGGACAAGGGAACGGACCTCTTCGCCAGGCTGATCCGGCGCTGGTGCGCCTGAGCGCTATCCTCAAGTCGAATTGCCATGACAGAAGCTTCGAAACCCGGTCTGCTCTCCCGCGATCTGGAGCACTTGATCCATCCGTTGCACTCGCGCCCGACACATCAGGACGGGCACGTTTGGCTCAAGGGCAGAGGCTCGGTCCTGGTGGATGCGGACGGCAAGGAGTACCTTGACGGCCTTTCGGGGCTGTGGAACGTCGTCGCGGGCCACGGGCGCAGCGAACTGGCCGATGCCGCCGCCAGGCAGATGCGCGATCTCGGGTACTGCTCCGCGTACGCCGGCAGTTCGAACGTGCCCGCGATCAAGCTGGCCGAGAGGCTCGCCGAATTGACCTATCCGGCTATCCGGCGCTTCTTTTTCACCTCCGGCGGGGGAGAGGCCAGCGAGACCAGCTTCAAGGTGGCGCGCTCCTATTGGAAGCTCTGCGGACAGCCAAACAAGACCAAGGTGATCTCCCGCCAGTGGGGCTACCACGGGGTTACTCTCGCCGCTATGAGCGCCACCGGGATTTCCGGCTACTGGCCGCTGTTCGAGCCTCGCGTGCCCGGATTCGTGCACGTGCCTTCTCCGTACCCCTATCGCTACGAGGCTCCCGCCGGGTCCAGCCCCGGGATTGCTGCCGCCGACGAGCTCGAGAGAGCGATCTTGACCGAGGGGCCCGAGACGGTCGCGATGTTCCTTGCCGAACCTGTTCAGGGGGCCGGCGGAGTTCTCGTGCCCCAGGACGATTACTTCCCAAGGGTGCGGGAGATCTGCGACAGGTATGACGTGCTGCTGGTCGCGGACGAGGTGATCACCGGCTTTGGCCGCACCGGGAAATGGTTCGCCCTGGATCACTGGGGCGTCCAGCCGGACATGGTCCAGTTCGCCAAAGCGATCACTTCCGGGTATTTCCCTCTGGGAGGTGTCGGCATTAGGGAGGAAATAGCCGGCGTGCTGGACGCCGGTGGCTCGCCTTGGATGCACGCCTACACATACAGCGCGCACCCGGTCGGCTGCGCAGTGGCTCTCAGGAATCTGGGCATCCTCGAGAGTGAGGGCCTTGTTGAGGCGTCGGCCGAGAAGGGCGCATACCTGCTGTCGGGGCTCCGCACCGCGTTGGCTGACCATCCTCATGTCGGGGAAGTCCGAGGGAAGGGCCTGATGTGCGCCATCGAGTACGTCCGTGACAAGGACACCAAGGAGGAGTTTGCGCCAGCGCTCGGCGTCGGGCCGCGGTTGGGGGCCAAGGCCCGGGATCTCGGGCTATTCAGCCGCCTGCGGGGAGATGTCTTCCTGCTGGCGCCGCCGTTCACGACATCCGTGCGTCAGCTCGACCGCATCGTGGAGATCTTGGCCGCGGCAACGTCCGAGGTCCTCGGGTAGGGCATCGGCGGAGCTTCGAACTGGCCGGCGCCAGCGCTGCTCTCACGCGTCCACGTGGCCGTCGCAGAAATGGCGGTCCAAGGCCATCTTGTGCGCTCCGGCGAGCCTGTTGGACAGATTGCGCATCTCCTCCGCGGCCATGGGTTCGAAAGACCCGGCAAGAGCGGCATTTTCCCGGATCATTCCTAGCTGCGGCATGCCGACGGTCACCACGGAGACCGGCAGCGACAGCACGTACCGGAACAGGCTGGCGGCGCTCGCCTTGTCCGGGCCCGTCCCCAGCAGCCCCTCTTGGGCCGTCACCTTCATCCCTACAATCCCTAGGCCCTTCTCTACGGCCACCGGCAGCGCGATGTCCTCGAAGCTCTCGCCCGGAAAGGGGCGAGGAGGGAGCGGATCTCCGAAGATGTCGCTCACCCCGCCGCGCTTCCAGTAGCCGGCCCCGTCCGGGCTGCGCCCTTGCAGTCCGGCGTTGAGCGCCATCTGCGTGCAGTCCAGATCATGCCGGCTGAGGGCAGTTGCCAGCGTTCCGGGATCGGCATGGGAGGTGATGCCGATGTAGCGTACAGCCTTTTCCTCCCGCAACCGCTGGAGCGCCTCAATTGCACGGCCTTTTTCGATCCGCTCCAGATCGTCCGCGTAGCGGAGGCTGTGGATGTGGAGCACGTCGAGGCGGTCCGTGCGCAGCCGCTCAAGGCTGGCTTCGGCCCTGGCCAGCACCTCATCGTACGTCCGCGCTTGGGTCTTGGTCGCTAGGAAAACCTCGTCGCGCCTACGCCACGTCGCCTCCCCCACCCATGACTCGCTGGTCCCGTCGCCGTAAGCCTGCGCCGTGTCGAAGTAGCGGATCCCCGAATCGAGGGCCAGCTCGAGCGCCTCCAGGCCACGATCTTTGGTCCGGTAGGCTGCCCACAGCCGATTGCCGCATCCGATTGCCAGCACCGGCAGCTTCTCTCCGGTCTTGCCGAACTGGCGCACCGGGAGAGCGGGCGTACGGCCTGCGGCCGCGGCCGCCGCGCCAGCGGCGCTGAGGAAGAAGCGTCTCGAGTGTTTGCCTTGCATGGTTGCGCTTGTGTTGCATTCTAGCCGGGCCCCCGCGCGAGCGCGGATCATTCAGTCTGAAACAGGCTCGCCGGATGCGTGAACATTAGAGAGGAGGCCCCGGCAGCACAAGCGTGCGCGGGCTTTGAAGGTGCTGCGGCCCAATGTGGCCGGCATCGATCTGGGGAGTCGGGAGCACTGGGTGTGCGGACCGCATCAGGACGGGGACGGGAAGCCGAACGTGCGCCAGTTCGGGACGACGACAGGGCAATTGCGGCTCTTGGCCGACTGGCTGCAGGACCAAGGCGTGGTGTCGATGGCCATGGAGAGCACGCACGTGTACTGGATTCCGTTGCACGAGCTGCTGGAGGAGCGCGGATTCGAGGTCCTGCTTGCCAACGCCAGGCAACTCAAGAACGTGCCCGGCCGCAAGACCGACATGGC
>JAJDWM010000335.1 GCA_022825595.1 Bryobacterales bacterium
CGATTTCCAGTGTCTTGGCGTCGGGGGAGGCGATGCTGCAGCCGGCCGCCCGCATCCGCTCGATCACCCGCTCAAGATGTTCGCGGCGGGCCCCCCGGACGGTCAGCCGTCCGGCGGTCAGCGCTCCCGCGACCAGATACGTGCCGGTCTCAATGCGGTCCGGAATGATGCGGTGCTCGGTCCCGTGCAGGCTGGGGACGCCCTCGACACGGATGGTGCCGGTTCCGGCGCCTTCGATGCGCGCGCCCATCTTGGTTAGAAGGTCGGCGAGGTCGACCACTTCCGGCTCGCGGGCGGCATTCTCTAACACGCTCTCGCCCTTGGCGAGCACAGCGGCCATGAGCAGGTCCTCCGTGCCGGTCACCGTCGGCCTCCGGAAGCGGATGCGCCCCCCAACCAGCCCTCCGCGCGGAGCAACTGCCTCGATATAGCCACGCTCCTGCCCGATGGAGGCGCCCAGCGCCTTCAGGCCAGTCAGATGCATGTCGATGGGCCGGGCTCCGATCGCGCACCCCCCCGGCAGGGACACGCGAGCCCGGCCGTAGTGGCCCGCCAGAGGTCCCAGAACGAGGCTCGATGCGCGCATGGTCTTGACCAGGTCGTAAGGGGCGGTCGGTTCAGGCTCGGATGCGCCGCGCACGCGGTATCCGTCGGCGCGCTCTTCCACCGCCGCGCCAATGCGCGCGAGCAGCGCGGCCATCGTTCGGATGTCGGCCACGGGCGGAATGCCGCTCAGCGTAACCTGGCCCTCCGTCAGCAGGGTCGCCGCCAAAGCAGGCAGGGCCGCATTCTTGGCCCCGCTGATCTGTACAGTTCCGGACAGGGGCCTTCCGCCCTCGATTCGCATTGCTCTCATTGCAAGGCTACGGCGATTCGCCGAGCGGACTCGCCCCTTGGGGCCATTTTCCATTATGATCGAATGGTTGGGCGGGCAATCCACCGTGCCCGGATCCCGGTCGCTCGCGCTGAACTTCCGGGGCAGCCCGCCTTGAGCAGTCGACAGGTGGCCGCGCAGTGCCGGGCGCAGGCCACGAGGACGAAGCCATGACGTTTCGCTTGATACAGAGCACACTCTTGACGGGTGCGCTGCTGGTGCCGCTGGTGCTCGCCGACTGGCCGCAGTGGCGCGGCCCGGAGTTCAACGGGACCAGCCCTGCCGCTTCCGACCTAGCCGTGGAATGGGGCCCGGACAAGAATGTGGCATGGAAGACACGCCTGCCCAGTTGGAGCGCCGCGACACCCGCCGTGTGGGGGGACCGCATCTACGTGACCTCGGCCCAGGAGGGCTTCGACGCCCCCGCGGCAAGGGCGCCCCGAGGCCGAAGGGGATTCGGCGCGGGTGCGGGCCCTGTGGCCCAAGCTCTCGGTGCGGCTGGCAGGGACGAGATCCTGCTCTTGGCCCTGAACCGCTCTGACGGCAGCGTCCTGTGGACGCGGCGGATCGGGGACGGCAACCGCATCTACCGCAAGCAGAACCTGTCATCGCCGTCGCCCATCACCGATGGCGGGCGCGTCTGGTCCATGACGGGAGGAGGCCATTTCGCCTGCCATGACGCGAATGGAGAGGTGCTGTGGGCGCGCAACATCCAGAAAGACTACGGACGGTTCGGCCTCAACCACGGCTACGCGTCGACACCTCGGCTGCACGACGGGCGGCTGTATGTCCAAGTGCTGCACGGCATGAAGACCGATGATCCCTCCTACGTGTTCGCCGTCGATGCGAAGACCGGAAAGACGGTCTGGAAGGTGAACCGTCCGACCGACGCTGCAGCGGAATCTCCGGACGACTATTCCACTCCGCTGATCGTGCGCATCGATGGGGCAGAGCAGCTGGTGGTCTCTGGAGGCGACTACGTGACCGGCCACGACCTGGCTACCGGCAAGGAGCTGTGGCGGATGGGCGGTTTCAACCCCGGCCACGAGCGCTTCTACCGGACCATCGCATCTTCGGTCAACATTTCCGACGTGATCTACACCACCAGCACACGCGGCAATCCGTTCATTGCCTTCAAACCCGGCGGGGAAGGCTGGATCGACGATTCCGCCAAGCTGTGGGAGAACACGCTCGGTTCCGATGTTCCCACCCCAACCACGGACGGTGAGCGCATTCTGGTGGTCAATGACCGGGGAATCCTCAACGTGCTGGACGCCCAGTCCGGGGAACTTATGGTCGACCGTCTGCGCTTGGAGCCGGGGACTTACTCTTCGTCGCCGCTGCTCGCCGACGGCAAGCTCTACGCGACCAACGAGGAGGGCGCGACCACCGTGGTGGATGTGGAAGACGGCTACCAGATTCTGGCGGTTAATCGGCTCGACAGCCACACGCTGGCCAGCCCCATCGCCGTCGACCGGCAGATCTTTCTGCGGACCGCAGACCACCTGTACTGCATCGAGAAGGACTAGGGACGTCCCGCATGGCTGCAGCGATCCGAGTCGGCGAGGTGATTGACGACTACTGCACGCGCTGCAAGGCGGTGATGAATCACTCCGTGATCTCGGTGGTGGACGCGGCACCCGTCCGCACTGAATGCCGCACGTGTTATTCGGCGCACAAGTACCGAAACGCCAAGGGACGCCGCGTCCGTCCGTCCTCAAAGAGCGACCTCTTTGACGAGGTCTTGCAGCGGATGGGGCCTATCGGTCGGCGCTGAGATCCCCAGCCGCTGGCGCGAAGCTGGTTCGGGCTGCACAGTGTCCAAGCGAGTCTCGGAACCAGCTCCGGGACCGTCGCGATGGCGGTACGAGAAGATCTGGGGCGCGGTCGCGACCATCCCTCGCGGGCGGGTCGCTACTTACGGAGATGTCGCCCGCATGGCCGGCCTGCCCGGTGCTGCCCGCCTGGTTGGCCGAGCCCTGCGCGCCTGTCCCCCCGGAGCCGACCTCCCGTGGCACCGCGTCCTCGCCGCAGGGGGGCGAATCGCACTGCTCGATGACCGCGGACAGGAGCAGCGGCGCCGGCTGGATTCAGAAGGAGTGCCATTCGCGGGTGGCCGCGTCATCTTGGGGGTGTGTCGGTGGGGTCCTCAGGAGTAGCCGGCTGGGG
>JAJDWM010000328.1 GCA_022825595.1 Bryobacterales bacterium
TGGCAGTGGCTGGCGGCTGGGTGGCGGAGACGGCTGCCAGTCGCGCGAGCTGTGCACTATTGCCTCGCATCGGCGAGGCGCGCCAGTCATGAGCCCTCCCTGACGACAAGTCCCATTGCGATCCGAGGATGCGGACCTCCAAGATTGCCATGAGATTTCTTCCGAGGCGCGACCGCTAGCTTCGAGAAGAGACCGAGCAGGTGCTCGATTGGCCATTGTTCTGGCGCGATTCCCCTGCTGATGTGGAGTCGGGGCAAGGCACGACCTACCACTTGGTGGGTCGAACGCAGGTTCGCTGGCAATACGTCGCCGTCACAGAGGTGGGCGAGCGCGGAAGTCGAATGGGCCGCCCGAGCCCCCAGCACCGCCGCAGCAAGAGGCTCCAGTGGAGCCACTCGAGGGATCGCCTTGAGGAAAGGGATCATAGGTGTGGGGTCGCCCGAGGGCGCGACTGCCGCGGGCGACTCGACCCGACCGTCAGCCGGGCTTTGTTGCAACTGATGTGATAGTATTCCCGACGGGTTTGGTCGCCGTGGTCACTATCGGAGTGTCTGCCATTCGACGACAACCCCAGCAAGGAACGGCGAACCTGTGCCCTGATGGATCGCCCGGCAATCGGAAACCGAGTGCCTTGGGCTACGGCGACCAAGCGACGTCACTGCCACACATTCGCGCCTTTGCTTCTAGGTCACAAGGAGGCCCTAAGGATGAATACTCAAGGATTGCTGACTGCGAGATCTATGGCTCGCGTTGTTGGATCGCTCGCGCTGGCCGGCATCCTGACCGGTGCGAACCACGCCTTAGCGCAGGAGGCTTGTCCCCTCCCTCCCGGTGTGACTCCCGCTGCGGGCCCGCGGGTGACGGCGCAACAGGTGGAAAACGGCACCGCCAGCCTGAAGGACTTCGCGCTGGCTGCGAGAGATCGATATAGGACCCTGAACCAGGACACACAGGCTTTGGAAGCAGCACTCCACGCTCAATGTCTCGTCAGGCAGGAGGGGTCTCCTTATCGTGCCGGTTCCACCTACCTTGTGACCTTGACGCCTGACGGCAGGGTGTTCGAACACGCGAAGGCCATGGCCCTGTCGGGCAGGCTGCTCAACCCCTTGATCTATGGCGAGATCCTCTCTGCGCTAGGAGTATCCCCAGCCGACCTAGTCAATCTGGCTTCTCCCGACCCCCGTACCCGCGACCGCGCCTTCGCTGTCGTCTTCCAAACATTGTCGCAACAACCGGATGCACCATTTGATGCGACCACCCCTGTGCCCGGCCTGCGACCAGGGATGCCAGGTGCCTCGGGCTATGCTGCCGTGTATTGGTTGGCCAATGCACCGGCCCCGACGTTGCTGCTCGCCGGATTCGAAGTCAATGAATCTCACTTGATTCACGAAGTCATCGACCATGGCAACCCGGCCATCACAGCTAGGGACGTGGTGGACCGCGAAACCCTGAAGGCCTTCGTCGCGGAAGCAATCAAGTACTTTCTCGATGTCTCGGACACCGACGATGCAGCCGTTATCTCAAAACTCAAGTTCGCCCTGCGGGATCCGAACGGGCCTTGGAGACACGGTTCCGTGTACCTCTATGTCTTGGAACGTAACAGCAACATTATCTTTTTCCACGGCGCATTTCCGGACAGATTCGAGTGGCGACCTCTTGTACCGACGGTCCGCGACGCGGTTACGGGAAAGCTCGTTCTACCGCAGGTCCTCGCTGCGGCGACCAGCAGCCCGGAAGGCGGCTTCGTGGAGTATCACTTCGACGATCCCGATGACGATTCCGACAGCGCCGATATCCCCAAGGTGGGTTATGCCCGTCAGTTCTTTACGTCTCTCGAGCGGGCCGACGGAACCGTTTTCACGCTAGACCTCATCGTCGGGTCGGGGTTTTACCTGAGCTCGCCCGAGGGCGGCCCGACGATGATGAGTGGCTGCTCCGACCGCAACATCGTGGCGAGCGCCGTGCGCACGCAGAGCGATGTCCAGACATTCGTCGAATGTGCACAGGCGTACCTGGCCGAGCACGGAACGGTCGAGGCCCGCCGCGCATTCAACGAGGATGAACGCTGGAAGCACGGCCCCACCTACGTGTTCGTCGACGGCATCGCCAAGTCCGGCACGGACTCGAAGACGTTCGTCTATCCTCCAGACCCCTCCCGCGAGGGCCGGCTGTGGGGCGCCGCGATCGACGACTTCGGCAACGACCTCTTTTCCGAGATCTACCGCATGACACAGGCGGTAGATGCCGGGTGGGTTTACTACTCGTTCCCCAATCCGGCGACCGGCAAGAAATCGGCCAAGGCGTCCTACATCATCGAGACCGACTGGGACGGCGAGCCGGCAGTGGTCGGGGCCGGCATCTATTCGCGTGACTGGCCGGGCACCTGCTACGCGGACGAGGTCAACGCGGCAGCCTTGAATGCCGACCCGAGCCCGGAGGCATTGCAGGAATTCGTCCGCTGCGCGGCGATGGAGGTCCAAGCAGACGGCTACTTCGCCAAGCCGGAAATCGAAGCGAATCCGCGCTGGACGAACGGCGCGCAGTACGTGTACGTGCTGGACACGATGGGCAACCAGCTGATGTCCGGCAGCCGCGCGGGCTTGAACGGGAGGGTCTTGCACGAGTGGGGGCGAGCCGGCGACCAGTTCGGCGGGCGCGACATGATCGATGTGGGCGACACGTTCGGAGAAACTCATGTGTACTACCGGTCGTTCAACCCGCAGGCCGGCGTGCAACAGCCAAAGGTCGGATTCCTGAAGCGGGTTGTCGTGCAGGGTGTGCCGCTGCTGGTCGGGGCGGGCTATTACGTGCAGGGCGGCCGGTCCGGCCCCATGTCGAGTTGTGCGGACAACTATGTCGAGGCGGCCGCGGTCCGCACGCAGGGAGACCTGCAGGCGTTCGTGCAGTGCGCGGCGGAGTACGTGCGGGAGCACGGGGAG
>JAJDWM010000369.1 GCA_022825595.1 Bryobacterales bacterium
AGCCCGACCATTGCAGGGTGCTCCGGGCGCTCCACCTGGATCACGACCTCAGGATGCTCGATCGGGTGCCCGCTGAAGTCGGCTCCGATGATGTTGCGGTGGTACCACTCCCAAGAAGCGTGCGAACCGTCCAGCGCCGCATGAATGCCGACAAACCCGCCTCCGCCCTCGATCCACTCTCGGACAGCCTTGCGCTGGTCCTCGGACAGCGGGGCTCCGCTGACGCACAACCAAACCAGCACGCGGACGCTATCCAGCACCGGCGTGTCGAACACCGCCCCGTTCTCAGTGTGAAAGAATGCCCATCCTCGCCGGGCAGCGATCTCCGCCAGCGCGGGTATCCCTTGGGCGATGGCCTCGTCGTGGCGGAACCCGTTCGTCTTCGAGAAAACCAACACAGCCGGGTCGGCCAGTTCCGGGACGGGCGGCGGGACCGAATCCACATGGTCGGACGGACGGATGGCCCGGGCGACGTTGCGCACCATCGGGTGGAAGCTGGCCGCTATCGCCAGCACGACCAGTGCCAGCACCAACCAAGCCACACCACGGAGTATTCGCACGACTTCGGGCGGGCCGCACGGCCCGAGTCCATCGTGCGTGACCGGGCCGATGCCTGTCAAGCTCCAGGACGAGACACCCGCTCCCCGGCGCTGGCGCTGGAACCTCCAGACTCGGTATCCTAGTAGACGATCCCGCGCACACGGGAAATCTCGCGGCTCTCCCAAGGGGGAACGGCTTACGGGGCGGGAGGGTCTGCCACGTTAGGCGGACCGGAGGTAGCCGTGCGCGTGGCCTCAGCGCGGCCACCTAGCGGAGTCTAGGGGCTTGAGACAGGCGGTCATGGGCAAAGTCACCGGATTCATGGAATTCGACCGCCGGGCGACCCCGTATCGGCCGGTTAAGGAACGAGTGCAGGACTGGAGGGAAGTCCTGCGCCCGCTGAACGAGCCCCAGCTTCGCCGGCAGGGCGCCCGCTGCATGGACTGCGGGATCCCGTTCTGCCACACCGGCTGTCCGATCAATAACATCATCCCCGACTGGAATGACCTCGTCTACCGGGGGCGCTGGGCCGAGGCGCTCCGCGTGCTGCACTCGACGAACAACTTCCCCGAGTTCACCGGGCGAATCTGCCCGGCGCCCTGTGAGGCAGCCTGCGTGCTGGGCATCAATGACGACCCTGTCTCGATCAAGTCCATCGAAATGGCGATCGCAGACCGCGGCTGGCAGGAGGGCTGGATCCGCCCCGAGCCACCGCCCGAGCGGACAGGGATGACCGTCGCGGTCGTCGGTTCCGGACCAGCCGGCTTGGCGGCGGCGCAGCAGCTCAACCGAGCTGGACATCAAGTCACGGTCTACGAGAAGAACGAGGTTCCCGGCGGCCTGCTCGTTCTAGGCATCCCGGACTTCAAGATGGAGAAGCACCTCGTGGCCAGGCGCGTGGAGCAGATGGAGGCCGAGGGCATCAAGTTCCGTTGCGGCGTGCGGGTCGGGGAAGGTGTCGAAGCCGCCAAGGTTGTCAGCGAGCATGACGCGGTCGTGCTGTGCATTGGATCGGAACACCCGCGCGACCTGCCTATACCGGGGCGCGACTTGGCCGGGATTCACTTTGCGATGAACTTCCTCCCGCAACAGAACAGACGCGTTGCCGGACGCCCAGTCGACCCCGGGTTCGACCTCGGGGCACAGGGCAAGCACGTCGTGATCATCGGCGGCGGGGACACGGGGGCAGACTGCCTAGGGACCTCGCGCCGCCAAGGGGCAGCGGGCATCCACCAGTTCGAACTCCTTCCGAAGCCACCGCTGACGCGCGACGACCCGGGCGCGTTGCCGTGGCCGAATTGGCCGTTCACCTTCAAGGTGGAAAGCTCGCACGAGGAAGGAGACGTGCGCGACTATGCGGTGAACACCAAAGAGTTCATCGGCGACGGGCACGGGAACGTCAGGGCCCTAAAGGCCGTACGCCTGCGGTGGCCCGACCCGGACCCTGTCACCGGCCGGAGGCCGTTCCGCTTCGACGAGATTCCCGGATCAGAATTCGAAGTGCCGGCGGATCTGGTGCTTCTGGCTATGGGCTTCCTGCACCCCGTCCACAAAGGCCTCGTGGACGAGCTGGGCCTAGAGAAGGACGGGCGCGGCAACATCAAGGCGGGATTCGGCGAGTTCCGGACGAGCATTCCCAAGGTGTTCGCCGCAGGGGATGCGCGCCGCGGCCAGTCCCTAGTGGTTTGGGCGATCGCCGAAGGACGCAAGGCAGCCCGCGCTGTGGACGTCCACCTGACCGGATCCAGCACCCTTCCAGCGCACTGACGTCCGCTGGGCCCGCGAGACTTAGCCAGCCGGATCGAGCGCTTCCATCTTTCTCTTCATGCGCCTCGCGAAGCGCTTCACGTCCACCGCGAATCGGACGTGAGTCCCCCGGCCCACGACCTCAACACTGTCGGAGGCCTCCACCTCGAACGTCACGCGGCGCCTGTCGACCTGCGCTACCCGCGCGCGATAGGTGACCGCGTGGCCCATCGGCGTCGCACCCAAGTGCGAGACGCTGACCTTGACTCCAACACTGTCGTTGCCTGGCTCCAAGTGCGGCCCGATCGCATCCCGGCAGCAGATCTCCATCCAGTGGATCATCGACGGGGTCGCCAATGACGGGCGGATGCCTGAACCCAAGAAACTGATGCAGTCGTCGCGCCGCACAACGCGAACCTGTTCGAGCGAGATCCCAACTTCCAGCATTCTGCGATGATACTGTAGGCAGCCGCCCCCAAGGAAGGACCGTAACCTCAATGCCACGCACCACGCGCCGTCAAGCCCTCGTGACCATCGCTGCCGGCCTGTCCGCAAGGTCACTGGCCCGACCGCAGGACTACGCCCCAACAGTTCTCACGGCCGAGGAGCACGACATCCTGGGTTTCCTTGTGGACACGATCCTGCCGGAAACGGAGACGCCCGGAGCCCGCGAAGTTGGGGTCCACTCGATGATTGACGAGGATCTCCAAACCGACAGCTCGTCGCTTGTGCTGCTGCGGGACGGCCTTGAGGAACTCCGCGAAGCGGGATTCGCGGACATGGACTCGCCGGAGAGAACGAGATTGCTGACGCGGTACAGCGAAGCGGACGGCACCCAGCGCGAGTTCTTCGATGTCGTCAAGGGCCTGACCATCGATGCCTACTATTCGACCGAGGTCGGCCTCGTCCAAGAGCTTGGGTACCAAGGCAACACCTACCTGCAGGAGTTTGTCGGCTGTACGCACGACCACGAGATCGGGAACGGAGCCTGATGGCGAACGATCACGATGTACTGATCGTCGGCAGCGGGGCGGCGGGGGGGATGGCCGCCTGGAACCTCACGCGGAAGGGCGCAAAGGTCCTTGTGCTGGAGGCAGGTGAGCGGTTCGACCCGGCAAGCTTCTGGTCGCACGTCAAGCCGTGGGAGGCAAGAGAGCGGCGGCGCCAAGGCGAAGAGCCTCCCGCGTTCGAGGAGCTGCCGCTACGCGAGAGCCCCTACCAGACACTGGAGGGTCACAGCTTTCTGCTGCGCCGTGTCTGGGGCGTAGGAGGCAAGACGAACATATGGGGCCGCGTCTCGCTGCGCTACGGAGACGTGAACTTCAGCGAGCCGGCAATCGACGGGTGGGAGATCCCCTGGCCGGTGACCTACGACCAGATCGCGCCCTACTACGACAACGTTGAGAAGCTGATCGGGGTCTGTGGCGGAGATGACGACTCGCGCTTCCTGCCGGGCTCCAAGCACCACCTGCCCGCTCCCAACCAGCGCTGCGGGGAAGTGTTGCTGATCAAGGGGGCAGAAAAGGCCGGCTACGGCGTCGTGCGGGGGCGCAGGGCCGTGCTCACACGGGAGCACCGAGGCCGGGCGCCGTGTCACTACTGCGGCGCCTGCGGGCGGGGCTGCGACATCGGCGCCTTCTTCAATTCGCCCGATTACCTACTCGCCGACGCCATGGCAACGGGCCGGCTCGAGCTGCGCGAGAACTCGATCGTCTCCCACGTGCTTTGCGACGAAGAGGGCATGGCAAGCGGTGTGCGTTACTTTGACCGCCTCAGCGGCGAGGATCGCACAGTGGCGGCCAAGAGGGTCGTGATGGCCGCGTCTGCGGTCGATTCCACCCGAATCCTGCTGAACTCAAAGTCCTCAGCACACCCCAACGGGATCGGGAACGGGTCCGATGTGATCGGCCGCTACCTGTGCGAGCAGTTCCGATTTCACGTGTACGCGTTCGCGCCGCAGCTGTACGGCAGAGCCGCCAGCAACGATGACGGAATCTCCGGCGGACACATCTACATCCCCAGATTCGAGGGCCCCGAGCAGGAGCGAGACTACCTGCGGGGCTTCGGGATCCAGCTCTGGGGAATAGGATGCGGCAACAACGCGGGATTCGCGAAGCGGATGGAGGGCTTCGGGGCGGGATTCAAGGATGCCGTGCGGCGCAGCTACCCCGCCCTGATCCAGATGCACCCTTATGGCGAGGTCCTGCCCTACCGCCACAACCGAGTATCGGTCGAGGGCACTCCGCCGGACCGTTTCGGCGTCCCGACGCTGCGTATTGAGTACCGGCTCGGCGAGAACGAGCGGCGGATGATTCCTCGGATGTACGACGTGGTCGAAGAGATCCTGCACTCGATGCGCGCGGAACCGCTGCCCTACCAGCGAGGGGAACTCGACGAGCTTGGTGCAGCCATCCACGAGCACGGCACCTGCCGCATGGGAGAAGACCCGAAGCGCTCGGCACTAAACGGCTTCATGCAGATGCATGAAGTTCCAAACCTCTTCGTTGTGGACGGAAGCGCGTTCCCGACACCGACGGAGAAGAACCCGACGCTGAGCATCCTGGCGTTCGCCTGGAGATCAACGGACTTCCTCGCCGACCAGATGCGGACTGGAGAGGTCTGAGGGGGCCGACGTTGCTACTCGGCGCTGGAGGAGTCAAGCTCCTGCTGGATGATTCGGTCGTAGTACTCGACCGACCGTGCACCGCTGGTCAGGATCCCGTTGATCAGAATTGCCGGCGTTCCCTCGACACCAAAACCGGCGGCTTCTCTCGCCTCGGCAACCACGGGCGACTCATACTTCCCGGAATCCAAACACTCCATTAGCGGATCGGCCTTGATCTTGAGCTCCTTTGCAAGGTCGGTGTACATGCCGTCCGTGAAGAGCTCCTGTTCGAAGAGCTTTGCGCGGTACTCCCAAAACTTGCCCTGTTCCCCTGCGCAGCGTGCCGCCTGCGCCGCGCGCATGGCCTCCGGGTGGATTTCGGTAAGAGGAAGGTCCTTGAACACCCAGCGGACGTCGTCGCCGTACTTGTCGCTGAGTTCGGCCAGCACCGGCTGGACCCTGCGGCAGAACGGGCACTGGAAGTCCGAAAACTCGACGACCGTCACTGGGGCGTCCGCCGGACCGCGAGAGCGGACATCCTCAAGGCTGACGGACAGGCGCGGCGGCCCCAAGTAGATCTCGAGATCCGAATCCGCGCGCAGCGACGCGACAAGCTCAGCCAGATGGGTGCTGGCCTTCTCCCTCGTCAAGGCCTGGAGAATCTGGTCACGCACCTCCCTAAGTGGCTTGTTGATCTTGTCCTTCTGGCTCTCGTAATAGGCGGCGACTTCCTTGCCGGTAGGAACGCCAACCTTGTGCGCGATCTTGGACTGAACGAATCCGTCGATATCCTGCTCTGCCTCTTCGGCCGCCGCTTCCAAGAGCTTGTTGGCGATCAGGTTGCCCAAGGCCTGCATCTGAAGAGCGTAGAGCCGCTGGTGAAGCTTGTGCTGCTCCGCGCTGACGGGCAGTTCCGACTCGTAGATCGGCTGGCCGTTCAGGGTTGCCAAGGGTTCATCGCTTGACGATGCGTCTTGGCCAGCCAGGGGAACGGACACCACGAGACAGACACACAGGAATCCCAACACTCGCAAGGGCATGCTTCCATTGTAGTCTGGTCCTCCACCTGAGGGGGGCGGTCAGGGCGAGGAGGCGGCCGCAGGATGGACCATCCCGCGACGCAGTGGCTGCCGGTGAACAGCCGCCCCGGACCGGGACTTCGAGCCCGGTCTGAGAGGGCTTGGCGCCGCCCGCCCCGGGCAGAAAGCACCCGCCTAGGGCAGCCTGGTGTCTCCTCTGTCCCACCGAGCCCTATTCGGGGCCGGCAAGGCGGCTAGTGGTCTTCAGGCATGCGAACGAGGTACCCCACGAACGCTGCACCGGGAGACGGTGCGCAAGATGAATCACGAGAATCGGGCTCTGGACAGCAGGTCGCGCTCCAGTAGTCCTTCCACCCCTTCGGATGGGTCGCGAGCCGGCGGCGCTGCGAAATCGTTTGGCGAGGGATCGGAGGGCATTATGGCTAGGGTGCGGCCACCTTCCGGTGGGTGGTTGGCTATGCTGAGCCTTCAGGGTTCGACGAGGGGATGGCGGCGAGGGTGATGCGCTGGGACGTGGCGGTCGTCCAGGTTTTCTTGGCCGCCATTGGACCCATTCCGGCCTCTGCCGAGACCGATCGGCCGGACTACATCAAACAGTCAACGCTCCTGCTCGAGCAGGGGTATCTTGGCCAAGCCGAATCAGCGGCCAGCCAAGCTTTGGAGCATCCGGAGAGTGCGGCCGCGGCGCTCGCTCTATTGGGCTCGATCCGACTGCAGCAGGAGCGCTACGAGGAGGGCACGAGCCTGTTGGAACGTGCCATTGCGGCCGATCCAACCGCGGTCACTCCCCGGCTGACGCTGGCCCAGGCATACGCCCTGATCGGCAGGCACGACCGCAGTGCAGCTTTGTACCGGGAGGGGCTCGAACTAGCGCCCGCCAGTCAAGCGGCACGTCTTGGCTTGGTGCGGGCCGAGGCAGACCTTGGCAATTTCGACGAAGCGGCGACCCAAGCCGGCGAGATCCAAGACCTGCTCCGGTCGTCGCCTGAAGGACTGATGCTGCTGGCGAGAGTGTATGCCGGCAGGGGCGACGAGAGCGGGGCGCGCGGGATCGCCGACGCTTGGGCCTCCATCGGGAGGGTGCCGGCCGACTGGGGCCTACGGATCGCGACCACCCTCTCGCGGGGGGGCCTGTCCGCCGAAGCTGCGAGCATCCTCGAGCACCAAAAACGCCAGGGCCTTGCGTCGTTTCAGGTTGCCTTCCAGCTAGCCGAGATCTACTCGAGTCACGGGGACACGGAGAAAGCTGCCCAGAACTACGAGCTTGCAGTCCAATTCGACGAGCGCTCGACTGCGGCGCTGCGCCAGCTGGCAATCATTGCGGAGAATGCCGGAGACTGGGAGAGGGCCCTCAGCTTCGCCCGGCGGGCGAGCGTCCACGCACGCGACGATGCGAACCTGCTGCTGGCGATCGGTTGGCTTTCGTTGCTGCTGGATCAGTTGGCCGATGGCGAAAGTGCCCTCGCAAGGGCGTCTGAGCTGCGCCCTGGCCACGCCCAAACGCGCTACTTGCTGGCGCTGGCACGCGCCGGCAACGGCAAGCGGGACGCGGCGGTGGGAATCCTCGGCGGCCTGCTAGCCGAGCGGGATGACGATGCTGACCTGCACTTGGCGATCGGAGTCGTCCTTCACCTCGGCGAATCCTTCGAGGAAGCCGGCCGGCACTTGGAGGAAAGCCGCTCTCGACAGCCTGGCCGGCTGCTGGCCCAGTACTATCTCGGGATGGCGACCCAAGGCCAAGGACGCCATGCCGACGCTGCGGCGCTATTCGACGAGATCATTGAGGACCATCCCGACCACGCCGAGAGCCATGTGGCGCTGGGCGTCTCGCTCGCCCGTCAGGGCCGCCAGAAGATGGCCTTGCTGAGCTTCGAGACCGCCGTGAGGCTGGCACCGCAATCGGCCCACGCGAATCTGCAACTGGCGCAGCATCTCAGGCGAATCGGCCGCATGAGAAAGTCCAGGAGACGTCTAAGGCTGGCCAAGAGCCTTCCACAGGATGTGGGAGACTGGGAAGCGATCAAGGCGTTGGTCAGGATGCCAGATCGTAGCCCTATTGCGCCGACGGAGGAGAACCATGCGCATTGACCCGTACCTTAAGTTCGATGGCACCTGCCGAGAGGCGTTCGAGTTCTACCGGTCGTGCCTCGGCGGCGACTTCGATTCGGCGATGACCTTCAGGGACGGACCGCCCGGGATGGGCGTGGCCGATGAGTCCTTGGACAAGATGATGCACATCTCCCTGCCGATCGGATCTTGCGTCCTGATGGGATGTGACGACGTACCTGGATTTGGCCCGCCGACGGTATTTGGGGACAACTTCTGGGTGTCGCTACGGGTGGACAGCCGCGAGGAGGCAGACAGCGTGTTCGCCAAGATGTCCGAGGGGGGCCAAGTAACGGTACCCATGGAGGACATGTTCTGGGGAAGCTACTTCGGAGCCCTAGTCGACAGA
Source organism: Bryobacterales bacterium (assembly GCA_022825595.1). Taxonomy (GTDB): domain Bacteria; phylum Acidobacteriota; class Terriglobia; order Bryobacterales; family UBA6623; genus VXMF01. The sequence continues at coordinate 8,387 of JAJDWM010000369.1, forward strand.
TTCGGTATCAACTGGCAGGTCCACCACAGTCCTAACGAGGCGTGAGGACGGCGTCCGACGGCCGTTACGCGAGAGGAAGGGGCGCCACGGGCCCATTAGAACGGCTGGCCAAGCTCAAGGGGGACCAGCGCTAACGCCGGACGACTCTGTAGATTGCGGTCGCGCGACCGGAACAAGTAGTCTGTTGTCATGCTCCGGATTGCTTCGCTGTTGCT
>JAJDWM010000225.1 GCA_022825595.1 Bryobacterales bacterium
TGAGGCATGATCCTGCCCTGCTTTTCGACCTCTCGACCGATGTGCACGAGCGCTTCGACGTGTCGGCTCGACATCCGGAAGTCGTAGAGGCCATTCGAGGGGCCATTCAGCGCCACAACGATGCCGTGTCGGCCACAAACCACGGCAACTGATGTCCGCACCCAAGGCTATAATGATCGCCGTGGTGCGGGCACAAGCGCCGGTCTGCGCTCTGCTGGCCGTGCTGGTCGCTGCAGCGGACGTTGGTGTGGCCGCTGCAGAGGAAGCAGCACTAGGGCAGGGATACTGGTCATTTCAACCACTCCAGAACGCGGCTGCGCCTATCGATCTGTCCGGGTGGAGCGCGAACCCAGTCGATTCGTTCATTCGCCGGGGACTGGCGGCGAACGGGCTGGAACCTTCGCGACCTGTTGACCGGCATCGTCTGCTCAGACGTGTCTGCCTCGACCTCACTGGGCTGCCGCCTTCTCCGGAGCAGGCAAGGGCATTCTTGGAGGACCGGTCTCCGTGGGCGTACGACCGCTTGGTCGACTCGCTCCTTGCGTCCCCGCACTACGGCGAGCGCTGGGCCCAGAAATGGCTCGATGTAGTGCGCTTTGCCGATACGGACGGCTTCGAACGCGACGGCTACCGCGAACACGGGTGGCGCTTCCGCGACTACGTAGTGCATTCCTTCAACACGGACAAGCCCTTCGACCGATTCGTGCGCGAACAGGTGGCCGGAGACGAGCTCTATCCCGGAGATCGGGAAGCCCTCATCGCGACCGGATTCAATGGTGCCGGCCCACGCCATATCGTTGGCGGCAACCAAGACAAGGATGAGGCCCGCCAAGAAGTGCTGACCGAGATGGCCCTAGGTGTCGGCCAAGCCCTGCTCGGCCTCACAGTGCAGTGCGCGAGGTGCCACGACCACAAGTTCGACCCCATCAGCCAACGCGAGTACTACCAGCTCGAGTCTTTCTTCGCCGCGACGGAGCTCAAGGACGTGTTGGTTTCGAGCGCGGACGAGGTTGCGGCACACGAGCGACTCCTGAAGGAGCACGAGGCCCGGCTGGAACCGATCAAGGAAGCGCTCAAGGCGATCGAAGAGCCCTTCCAAGAGCGGGTGCGCGCACGCAAGCGGTCGCGGCTGAACCCAGAGCACAGGGCGGCGCTGGAAGTTCCCGACGAGTCGCGGAGCGAACTCCAGAAGCGGCTCGCGAAAGAGGCAACGGCCCTGATAAAGCCGGTCTGGTACGAGATCGTTCCTCTGATGCCTGACGATGTGAAGTCTCGGCGAACCGGCCTCAGGCAGCGGATGCACGCATTGGAGCTGGACAAGCCCGACCCGCCGGCGGCCGCGTACGGCGTCGCCGGCCTAGAAAAGACTCCCGAGACCCACGTCCTCCGGGGCGGAGACTACCGCCGCAAGGCTGAACCGGTCGCACCGGGCTTCCTGCGGGTCATCGGCCCCTTAGGAGTGGAGCTTCCCGCAGACGGCCCTGGCCGCCGCGCGGCCTTGGCGAGATGGCTGACCGACCCTGCGAATCCGCTGACCGCCCGCGTGATCGCGAACCGGATTTGGGAGTTTCGAATGGGCCGCGGATTGGTCGCAGATCCGAACAATCTTGGCCTCTTGGGGGGGCAGCCCAGCCATCCGGGTTTGCTGGACTATCTCGCCACGCGGCTATTGGCGGAAGGCTGGAGCATCAAGACCATAGACCGCCTTATCCTACTTTCGGGCGCGTATCGGCAGTCGTCGGCCATAGATGCCGAGCGTGACGCGGCCGACCCCGAGAATCTCTGGTACTGGAGAGCAAACCGTCGGCGTCTGGAGGGCGAGGTGATCCGGGACAGCGCGCTGGCCGCCTCGGATAGGCTCAACCGCAGCGTCGCCGGCAAGCCCGTCCGGATCCCAATCGAGCGAGAAGTCTATGACCTCATCTTCACGGAGGCCGAGCCGGACAACCTCTGGCCAGTGACCCCGGAGCGGTCCCAGCACGACCGGCGTAGCCTCTACCTGCTGAACATGCGCACAGTCCGTTTGCCGTTTCTAGCAAACTTCGACCAACCGGACACCATGACATCCTGTGCTGTGCGCACTACGTCGACGCACGCACTGCAGTCGCTGAGCCTGCTGAACAGCGACTTCATCGTCGACCAGTCCCAAGCCCTGGCCGAACGGATCCGGACCAGCTGCGCGAGGGAGGGGCGTCGCTGCCAAGTGGAACGCGCCTTCGAATTCACGCTGGCGAGACCACCGACTTCCGAGGAGGCAGCCCTCGCGCGGAAGTTCCTGAAGTCAGGTCCGACCGCATTGGACGACTTCTCCCTGGCGCTCCTGAATCGAAATGAGTTTGTGTACCGACCCTGAAGCAAGGCCCTCGCAGGGCGTCTCCAGGAGAGACCTGCTGCTTGGAGCGGCCAATGGGTTTGGGGCGATCGCCCTGCAGCACCTGTTGGTGCGCACCGCTTCCGGCGCATCCCCGGACAGCCCCCTCAGCCCAAAGCAGCCCCACTTTGACGCCAGTGCCGACGCAGTGATCTTCATCTTCAACGTCGGTGCGCCTAGTTCGATGGACACGTTCGACCC
>JAJDWM010000406.1 GCA_022825595.1 Bryobacterales bacterium
GCAGCGCTGCAAGGAGTACGCGGCTGACATCGCTGCGATGGAAGTGCTCGTTGGGATCCAACCGCAGTGCGACCAGTCGGCGGTAGAGGAGGCCATTCATCGCTTGAACAGGTCAATCTCAATTGGCAAGGAATTCCTGCCAGATGCTGAGAATGGACAACTGCAGTAGGTCTATCGACCCAAGGTGGATCAATCTAATGCACTTCGCGTTCTAGGACGCAACGAAATCCGTATCGAGCGCCTGGGATCCTCTGGACCGTCAAGTGCTGCGAGTACTCCCGACGAGACGGGCCCAAGGGGGCGGCTTGATTCTCTGTGCCCAACTGAGCGACGGCCGCTGTCGTAGCCAGTCGGCCGCGTCGGATGATCGCCAGCGAGGCGTGGACTGGCATGGCAGGCGACCGCCGGTCGTGCCCGCCAGGAACTATTTCCAGCGTGTTCGGATAACGTATCGTGACGGCCCGCTAGGGCACTCGACGGTGGAATCGACAGCCTTGGGCCACCTGCCTGGACTCGCGGCACCCGCCGCCCTCACTGTCCAGCATCGGCACTGACGAGGTCCGGGACCCGCTTCGCCCGCCCGGTCATCCCGGTTCGGGCCACTACAGCGGAGTGCCGCACACCCTGCAGTAGACCGCGTCAGGTGGGTGTCCGGTCACGGAACATTGCGGACAAACCGTCGTTGTCGGTTGAGGAGTCAGAGTGTCGCCTCGCGCCAATTCCGCCGATACGATACCAGTCGGCACGACGATCAGGGAATAGCCGAAGATCATCAGCACAACCGACAGCAGGCGGCCCGCCGTAGTGGCGGGCGAGAGGTCCCCGTATCCCACGGTGGTCATTGTCACCACGGCCCAGTAGACGCTAGTCGGGATGCTCGTGAAGCCGGCACCCCCGCCCTCAATCAGGTACATCAGCGTTCCGGATATGACCGCCGTGCAGAGCATGGCCGAGACGAATACGGTGATCTTCTGGCGGCTGGCCTTGATGGCAGACATTAGGCCAAACCCCTCGTGGACGAAACGGACAAGCTTCAGCACCCGGAAGACCCGCAGCAGCCGGATGCCGCGGACGACGGCCAAGGACTGGGAGCCGGAGAAGATGACGCTGAAGTATGTCGGAAGCAGCGACAGAAGATCCACGATTCCGAGAAAGCTAAGCGCGTATGACTTGGTATGAGCGACAGTCCAGAGGCGCAACCCGTACTCGATCGTGAAGAGGATCGTGAAAACCCATTCCGCCGCCCGCAGGGCCCCGCCATACTCCGCTTCAATTCGCGGTACGCTCTCCAGCACGACGCAGGTGACGCTGAGCAGAATCGCGATCAGGAGCCCGATATCGAAACCCGCACCGGCTGGGGTGTGAACCCCGAATATCACCTCGTGAAGCGCGCCGCGCAAGCCCCCGTTTGGCGGCTTGTCCTCAAGTGGATGCACGTCAACCAGTCTAGTAAGGCGGGACCCCCTGTCCGGGAGGGAATACAGCCGCGCTGAGGGCTGGTTGGCACGAGATCGGAAAACGACTGGAACGGCGTGCCCACCGTATGGTCCGCTGGCGAATCCTCGGACTTCAGTGGTCAGTCATCAGGCCGTCTAACATCTCACGGGCGATCTGCAGCCGAAGACTGGTGGGCACTTGGGCACCTGCCGATCGACCGGTCAGGGCGGGATGGCGCGGCAGTCGGGCGCGCGAATCTTGTGCCTCTCCAGGCTGTCAACCGTACGGGCCAACCCCCTTCGGTCTCAGCGCCATCACGGGCAGGATTCTGTATAGCGCGAGCGCCAGTGCTGTTGCCCACCCCGTCTCTCAATGCTGTCCGGTCCGGCTCACGTGCCCTTGGACTCTGGCAGAATATTCCCTAATGCCTCACGAGATCCAGCTGGTTGCCAATGGCGACCTCAGGCTTTCCGCGAATCGCAAGTGCTGGCCCGCGCAGCGCGACATGGAGGCGCGCCTAACGGCGGCCATCGAGAGTGCCGGCGGCAAGGTGCGCCGGGCCCACGAGTTTGACGCGACCAAGGAGCATGGCTTTATCGACAGCCAGAAGCGGGGGCTGGAGGTCTTCCGCAACATCAACCCCAAGGCTCCGCTGGTCGTGGCCGAGGCCGTGTGGCAGTACTCCCAGCACCTATTGGCTGGCCTAATGAGCCACAAGGGCCCCATCCTGACAGTTGCCAACTGGAGCGGCCAGTGGCCCGGCCTGGTCGGGATGCTGAATCTCAACGGGAGCCTGACAAAGGCCGGCACGCCATACTCGACGCTGTGGAGCGAGGACTTTACCGACGAGTTCTTCCTCGACGGTCTCCGCACTTGGATCGAGACGGGCAAGCTCGTGCACCGCTCGCCGCACGTCCAGCCCGCCGCCGACGTCATCGTCCCCCACCGGGCGATGGTGACCGGTCGCAAGGTCGCGTCCGAACTGCAGTCGCGCAAGGCGATCATGGGCGTCTTCGACGAGGGCTGCATGGGAATGTACAACGCCATCATTCCGGATCACCTGCTTAACCCGACCGGCGTGTTCAAGGAGCGCCTCAGCCAGTCCGCCCTGTGGGCGGCGATGCAGCGGGTGAGCGACTCCGAGGCTCAGGCCATCCGCGACTGGCTCGACGCGAGAGGCATGGAATTCAGGACTGGGCCCGACGAGGAGACCGACCTTACGGATGCCCAGATCCTCTCCCAGTGCAAGATGTACATCGCGGCCCTTCGGATTGCCGACGAGTTCGGCTGCGACACGATCGGGATCCAGTACCAGCAGGGGCTGAAGGACATCTGCCCGGCTTCAGACCTCGTCGAGGGTCTTCTGAACAACGTCGATCGGCCGCCGGCCTACGGCGAGGATGGTCGCACGCTCTTCGAAGGGCAAGCGATGCCACATTTCAATGAGGTGGACGAGTGCGCGGGGCTCGATGCACTGGTCACGAATCGGGTCTGGACCGAGCTTGGATTCGACCCGGAGACGACCTTGCACGACCTACGCTACGGTGAGCCATATCAGATCAATGGCCGCGAGCGCTTCGTCTGGGTGTTTGAGATATCCGGCTCGGCCCCGGCCCAGCACCTGATCGGCGGCTATGCCGGGGCGGTCAGCGAGCGGCAGCCTCCCATGTACTTTCCGCTCGGTGGCGGCACGCTCAAGGGCGTGAGCAAGCCTGGTGAAGTCGTTTGGAGCCGAATCTTCATCGAGGACGGCCGCCTCAAGGCAGATCTTGGGCTGTCTGAGGTCGTCGAGCTTCCGCCCGAGGAGACCCAGCGGCGGTGGGACATCACGACCCCCCAGTGGCCGATCATGCACGCGGTGACCAGGGGAATCAGCCGCGACCGGATGATGGGCCGCCACAAGTCCAATCACATTCAAGTCGCCTATGCACCCGACATGGCAGCCGCTCGCTTGGCGTTGGGCGCCAAGATTGCGGCTCTCAGGCATCTCGGCTTGGAGGTCTTTGTCTGCGGCGGGGACCACGATTTGGTGTGACCGCAACGGTCCAACCAGCGCTCTCGGGGATCCGCCCGTCGCTAGAATGGTTTCGATTAATGGGATGGCCGTCTACAGTCGATCCTTGGGGGGTGCGAATCATGAGCACGGTCAGGGGGGCCTTGTGGACGGTTCCGCTGTTGCTGACTGTTGTTACTCTCGCGGCTGATCCCCCTCCACTGCGTGACGATCAGGCGGTCGCGGCATGGATACTTGCCCAGGGCGGCAAGGTGCGAGTCAGTGGGGAAACCGGCGAGATCAGCTCCGTTTCTGAGCTTCCCGCCGGGCCCTTCACGATCGATAGTGCCAATCTCACGGGAACGCTAGTCCATCCTCGGGATCTGGCGATGCTGAAGCCGCTGAGACTGCGCAGCCTGACGCTGCCGGGAACAATGTGGAACCCTGTCTGCTGCGGCGCTCTGGGCAACGTCGACGACAGCGACCTGATCGCTGTCATTGCGCATATGGACACGTTGGAAGAGCTCCACTTGAGCCACCACTTCATGAGCGTATTCAAGGGAATCCGCGTCTTTGATCACGCGATCGAGAAGCTCACTGGCCTACGCAGTCTGCGCTCCCTCCAGCTGAAATCGACGCGGATCACAGGGGCACACCTGGATCTGTTCCCGAAATTGGAGCGGCTCGATCTCACCCAGACCGACGTCAACGACGAGGGTCTCGCGACTATCGCGAAGCTCTCGGGCCTCCGCACGCTGCGGCTGCGCAGTACGTATGTGACCGATTCGGGCCTCGCAGTGCTGGGCGGACTCCCCGAGCTGGTCGAGCTGGACCTTGCGGACTTGGAATTGACCGACGCGGGCATTGCCCACGTCGCTGCGCTGAGGGGGCTGCGCGTGCTGAATCTCCGCGGGTCCGCTGTGAGCGATGCGGGCCTGGAGCTCTTGGCGGACTTGGACCGTTTGCAGGACCTCAACCTCTACCGCACCAACACTACGAATGCCGGCATTCCGGCGTTGGCATCCCTACAGACGCTGCGTCGAGTCGACTTGCGCTACTCGCGGGTCACCGCCGCCGGCGTGCGGGAACTGCGGCAAGCGCTGCCGCGAGCAGACGTGCTCTTCGCGGACAACGCTCCCACGGAGTCCATTGACGTGCCGGAGCCGCTCTTGTCGGAGGGGCGGGACGGTCTTGAGGCCTGGGTCGAGGCGTTCGGAGGCGCGTTGTCCCGGCACTCTGACGGCTTTGCTTCCGTGTCGCTGCGGACGGCCCCGGTTGCCGATGCCGATCTGGAAGTGCTCCAGCGTTACCCGGAGATCCACGAGCTCGACCTGAGCGCGACCGAGGTTTCCGATTTGGGCTTGGCAGCGCTCCGCTCCCTCCCTGCACTGAAGCGTCTAGCACTGGCGAACACTCGGGTGACCGACGCTGGGCTGGCCCACATTGGCCGAATCGGCACGCTCGAGCGCCTAGATTTGGACCAGTCTTTGGTGTCGGGCCACGGATTGCAGCACCTCTCAGGCTTGGCCCAGCTGCGGACGTTGTCCTTGGCCGGCACTGGGACTGGGGACGAGGATCTTGTCTGGCTCGCTCATCTGAATGAGTTGCAGGCTCTCAACTTGGCCTATACCCAAGTCACCGACGCGGGCTGTGCGCATGTCGGCACCTTCAGCCGGCTCATGGAAGTGGATCTCACCGGTACGCGCGTTGGAGACGGGGGCGTCGAGCATCTCAGGAGCCTCCGTGAGCTTCGAAGTCTCGGCCTGGCGTTCACGGAAGTCACGAGCGCTGCCGGATCTGCGCTGGGTTCCCTTCCGGGCCTGGCCGAGCTCGACCTCGCCAACACCCGAATCGAGGACGAGGGCTTCGCGCACTTGTCCGGGCTGTCGGGCCTGCTGCGGCTGAACCTCGATTTCACCAAGGTCTCATCCGACGGCCTCGCCGCATTCGCCTCCAATTCCCGGCTTGCCAGCCTTAGTCTGGACAACACCGATGTGGACGATGGCGCGGTCGAGCTCTTGGTCGGCTTCAAGGAGCTGAGGCGGCTCAACCTGTACCACACGTTGGTCAGTGCGGATGCGGCCCGCACGCTGAGGACCGCCCTTCCGGATTGCGACTTGGCTTGGGACCGTGACTCGGCCCAGCCTACTCGCCGGAGGTAGGCTCGTGCGGACCGGCGGGCTCTTGGCCGTTGCCTTGGCTATCGGCCCCTACGGCGTAGTGGCTGGCCCCCAGCAGAACGGCATCGAGCAGTGGGTGCGCGACCAGGGAGGCTCGGTGCGGCCCTCAGCGAGTGGCGAGGTTGTCGAGATCGACCTAAGCCGAACGTGGGTCACCGACGTGGACTTGGAGCGCCTCCGTGGACTGAACAGCCTCACGGTCCTGAAGTTGGCGCAGACACATGTGTCCGACAGGGCCCTGCGTGTTGTGGCCTCGCTGGCCCGGCTGCGGAGCCTCGACCTGTTCTTCTGCGAGCACGTCACCGACGCCGGTGCGTCCGTTCTGAGGGATGCGGCTAGGCTCGAGCGCCTCAATGTCCGCGGCACGAAGATTGGCGATTCCGGCCTCAAGTTCCTCACCGAACTGCAGCGCCTGAAATCGCTCGACGTGGGCATCACAGAAGTGTCCGACTCTTCGGTGGAGCTGCTCGAAGCACTGCCGGCGCTTGAAGAGCTGGCGATTGGCGGCAACCGCATCGGGGAGGCCGGGATCGGCGGGCTGCGGGCCCTGAAACGGCTCAAGGCCTTGGATCTCAGCGGGGCACAGGTGACCGACAGTGGTGTCTGGGCCGTCGGCATAACCGACCTGAACCTGAGCGAGATTGCAGCAATGCAGGGACTTGAGTCCCTGAACTTGGCGGCCCCCAGCCACGAATACGTTCTGGCGATCAGCAGCGGTGTGCCGCGGTTGCGCGGCGGAATTCGGGTGACTGATCTCGGCGCTCCCTACCTCGCCCGGCTGACCGCCCTCCGGAAGCTGAACCTGACGCGCTCATCCGTGACCGCGAAGGGGATCGAGAGCCTTCAACCGCTCCAATCGCTGGAAGAGCTCGTGCTGTCGCATGTCGCCTCGCTCGGGACGAATGCTGGCGCGGCCCTCAGAGGCTTGCCCGCCCTGCGCGTTCTAGACCTTTCTCACAGCAGATTCGACGATGCCGGCCTTGCCGCCCTTGCGGACCATCCCGCCCTGCGACGCATCGTGCTCGCTGGGACTCAGGTGAGCGCTGAGGCGGTCGACCGGTTCGTGGCCACGCGGCAGGGTCGCGTCGTTATCCGCTGACGTCTCCGCTTGGCGTGCTCAGGCAGTGACTGCGGGAATGGTGCCGTACGAGGTCGGGAAGTGGCTCAGCGGCGCGCCGACCTCGGCTGCGATCGTGCGGTACAGGTCGCCAAACGTGCCCGTCACGCGCGTGTGGTGGCCAGGGTTCAATCGGCCCGCCCGACCGGCCAGGATCACCGCACCTCCGCTGTTCTTGTGGAAGTTCGCCTCCGCGTGCTCGTGGATGAACAGCAGCGCGCAGTTGTCGAGCAGCGTCCCGTTCCCTTCAGGCACACTCTTGAGCTTGGCGACGAGGTATGCGAACTCCTCCACGTGCCAGCGACAGATGTCCCGCATTACCTCCTGCTGGCGCTCACGGTGCGACCCGCCAAGGTGACTGTACTCGTGGTGGCGCGCAAAGGAAAGCCCCAGCCACGGGAACCGGGTGAGGCTCTGGCACTTCGTGAGCATGTAGGACGCCACGCGCGTCTGGCCTGAGGCAAAGGCGTGCACCAAGAGGTCGCTCTGCAGCTTCGCGATGCGCGGGTAGTCGAGCGGATCGCCGCCCACATCGGGCTCCGGAACCTTGCTGGCGTACTCCGCGGGAAATCTCGAGATGGCGCGCTCCATGTCGTAGATCGAAGTCAAGTGCTCGTCAACGCGCCGGGAATCTTCACGGCCGAGCGTCTTCTGCAACCTCCCGGCCTCCGTGCGCACCACGTCCAGGATGCTGCGCTTTCTGGCAATCCAACCGTCGTCCAGCTTGCCAAACAGCCGGTCGAAGAGTTTCTGGGGAACGACCTCGGGGGGCAGTGCGCGGTTCTTCTCGCTCCAGCTCATGTTGCGCTGCATGCTGGATCCGAAAGACTCTCGGCAGACTCCGACTTGTAGCGAGGCGAAGCGGGAGTCGTCCCCGATCTTGGCCGCCACGACTTGGTCGATGGAGGGGCCCCCAGCCCCGATTCCGCTGTACTTCTCACCGGAGACCAGAGCGCTCATCGAGCGCTGATGCCCGTTTCCCGCTCCGCTGGTCTGGCCGTTCGGGTTGTCTAGGCCGGACAGAATCTGGACATCATTCTGCAGTCGGGCCAGCGGCGCGAGGCAGGGTGTGAGCGAATACTCGCGCCCTTCTTGGCGCGGGATCCAGTAGCGCTCCGGAATGCCGTTACCGTTGAACCACAGGACGAAGCGGGACTCCGGCTCGCCGGCTCCCCGGACATCCTCAGAGCGGGAAGCGTAGGAAGTCCCGGCGGCGTTGAACATGCACGCCAACGGCGGAAGCCCGACCCGGACGGCTGTCCCGCCGAGCGTCAGGCCCTTCAGAAATGCGCGCCGTGGCAGCGGTCGTGTCGCCATCCCTATGCTTCCCAATCTACCCCGAGGTACTCCTCGGAGACCACCAATTCCAAGAGGAGCTCCCGAAAGACGAACCCGGAGTTTCGGAAGCGATTATACGCCCTCTCGATGGTCGGCGTGTCCCAGATGGTCTCGGAGCGGCCGAATACATAGCGGAACAGCTGTTTTGCGATGCACTTGTGGCAGCCGGGCGACCGAGAGAGGACCTCGCCCGCCCCTCGCGGCGAAGCGAAGCTGGAGCCTTCGATCCCAGCGATGAAGCCTGAAGAGTCGATCGACAGCTCGTGGGTAGACGCCTTGATCCCCTGGCGTTCCTGCTGGGGAGTGGGCTCCACCCGCACAGGCTCGGTCTTGCGATAGCTGCCCACGCTGTCGAAGTGCTCGAAGCCGAATCCGATCGGGTCGACCAGCTTGTGGCACGACGCACACACTTGGTCGGCTGCATGCAATTGCTGCAGCGTCTCGCGGATTGTCATCGGACGCGCACCAACCTTGAGCGGGGGCAGGGAAGCGTCCACTCCCGGGGGTGGGGGCGGGATCGCTTGGCAGAGGAAGTGCTCCCGCACGAACAGCCCGCGCTCCGTCGGCGAGGTGTTGACCGGCTTTCCGGTCTGCGCCAAGAATGTCCCGTGGCCTAGGATTCCTGCACGTCCGGAACTGGCCGGGTAGGCCGTCTTGCCGAAAGGCACGCTGGGCTCGGCCATGCCGTACACCTTTGTCAGGAAGTCGTCCACGAACGTGTAGTCGGCTGTGAAGAACTCCCGGAAGTCCAGGTCATTCCATACGAGATGGCCGAACAGGCGCAGGGACTCCTCAGTCATGCTGCGGGCGACTTCAGGACCGTAGTCGCGGAAACGGTTGCGGTCCTTGACCGACGTGAGCAGGCGGTCGAATCGCATCCACTCGGCGAAGAACTTTTCCAGCGCTGGCCTCGCCCGCCCGTCCGTCAAGAGACGACGCGCGTGGGCCATCACCTGCTCGTGGGTCCGAAGCTCGCCCGCAGCTGCCGCAGCCCGCAGGTCGGCATCTGGCGGTGCGTCCCACAGTGCGTACGACAGCCGCGAGGCTGTCTCGAATTGCTTGAAGGGGCTGTCGGCGCCTTCTGGCGCGAGGAACAGGAAGTGCGGCGATTGCAGCATGGCCTCGACAGTGGCTGTGGCTCCCTCGAAGAAGTTGTTCGCCTCCGCTGCCCACCTCAGGAGCAGTTCCATGTGCAGCTCCTTCTCTTCGGCCCCCAGCGGGCGACGGAAGGCATGCGAACCGAAAGCCGAGACGAACTCCGCTGCACACTCGCGGTCTTGCGGACCGCTCGGTTCGCACGGGACGATCCCATTCTCGTCCCCGTAGCGAAAAGCGTTCCGGGCAAGCTTCTCCGCTGTCAGTGCGTAGGCCTCGGCCAAGGCCGGCGTTACCGACTGCGAGGCCGCTTGATTGGTGAAGCCGTGGACAAAGTCCTCGGCAGGGAAGCGTCGTGACGGTCGGGTCCTGTCACCGAGGAGGTCTCGGACGGTGTTGTCGTACTGAGCATGCGTGAGCCGTCGGATGGGCTCGTCGTGGTGGCTGCGGCCCGCCGCAGCCTCTTGCATCCGATCGACGGGCAGCGTCGACAGGTGCTCCGCCCACGCCGCGAGCGCCCGCTCGGCCTCGCTGCCCGGTGCGATCAAGGGGCCTCCCGTGTGGGGAATTCGGTTTGTGGGCTTGAGCAGCAGTGGCGATTGGGGAATATTCGAGGCGTCTACGAGCACTGCCAGTCCGATTCCGAATGCCTCAATCGCTTCCCGACTGGCCCCAGACTCCGGGAAGTGCAGACGCGTCTCGGAAGCCACGCCCGAGGCGTTGTGACAGGTCCGGCAGTGCCGCTCTTCCAGTGCCGGATAGACCTCTCCAGCGAAGTCGGGAGCGGCGTCGCCCGGCCTTGCTGCGCCCGCAATTGCGGTGATAAGCGTCGCAGCGAGGAAAGGTACGTGCCGAGGCCGGAGCGCTACCGACACCGCGTGCCCTCTTGGGTAATGTCGCATTAAGCTCACCGTCAACGGCACTAGCCGCCCGAGCGCCCTCCTCAGCCAGCTCTTTCGGCGGACGCGAGCTTTGGTCCGGCGCCAGTTCGTCGAAGTCTCGCTACCGTGCCCGCTGACCTCCGGTATCCGTAGTCCAAACCCGGTCGCATCAACATCCGCAACCAGCGGCCCGCCCGGACGCTTGGACCTGAGGGCCGGTGGCGCCAGTGCCCCTATTCTCCTTCCAGAGTATAGGCCGCGCTGGAGACGCCGAGCGTGCATCTGGGTCGTAATCGCGGTGGAAGCACGACCCTCGGCGGTCGCGGGTCGGCCCCGGTATGACCGTTGCGAGGCCATTTCGGAGCGGCCAGTACTGCCGAGATCAGAGCAGAGCGGGCGCTGCCTGCGCGTGACTTCTGCGCTTGGATGGGAGTGTGCATCTCGGACCACACGAGATCCCCAGTGCTTCCACGCCACTCCCGTCCCTGTTACGGTCTCAGGAGCCAGCCTGGGAAGTTCAGCCACTGGTTGGAATCTATTGCGCCCGGCGGGTCGGACATGTTGCGGTCAGCGTGCCGGCTGAACACATACTGAAGGAACACGTATGGCCCGACGGCACGCAAGCGAGAACCGGGATATGAATCAAGTCGAGACTCGACGCAAGAGCGGTCGGCGAATCGGGTCGGGACGACCGCGCAGCGGCGTTCGCTGCCTTTTCCGCACTGAATCGCGCGGGCTGTCGGTGCGTGTGCCCGGCCTACGTTTCGCAACGGACGCTGCGATTCGCGTGGCCGCTTGCTTTGCAATCGCGTCAGGAATGCTGCTTCCAGATCCCGCGCGCGCCGCGGCTGCGGCCGATCTGCCACCTCCCGCCGCCCGGTCCGTCGACTATTCGGCCGATGTTGAGCCCATTCTGCACTCGCGCTGCTACGCGTGCCACGGCCCGTCGATCCAGACCAACGGACTGCGTCTCGACAGGCACGAGGCTGTCCTCAAGGGCGGCTACAGCGGGCCGGCAGTCCTGCCGGGCGACAGCTCCGCCAGTGCGCTCATACACCGGGTAGCCAGCTCGGAGGACGGCTTCCGAATGCCTCCCGCAGAGCCGCGCCTGACCCAGCGCGAGGTCGGCGTGCTGCGCGCTTGGATTGATCAGGGTGCCGCTTGGGGCCAAGGCCCGGCCAGGCCGACGGAGCAAAGCGAGGATCCTACTGGAGGGCACTGGTCCTTCAGTCCGATCCTGCATCCGGACCCGCCCATAGTGCGCCAGGCCGAATGGTCCCGCAATCCCATCGATCGGTTCGTGCTTGCCAGGCTTGAGGCCAAGGGCGTCCACCCTTCGCCGGAGGCCGACAAGCTGACGCTTCTTCGCCGACTGAGCCTGGACCTAGTCGGACTCCCGCCAACGTGGGAGGAATCTGAACGATTCCTCAAAGACTCAGCCCCGGGAGCCTACGAGCGGCTCGTTGATCGGCTGCTGGACTCAGAGCATTACGGCGAGAAGTGGGCGCGCCACTGGCTCGATCTGGCCCGCTACGCCGACAGCGACGGATATGAGAAGGACCTTGCCCGGCCGTATGCGTGGCGTTGGCGCAACTGGGTGATCGATGCGCTGAACGCCGACATGCCCTTTGACGACTTCACTAGGCTGCAGCTCGCCGCGGACCTAATGGAGGATCCGACGCCCGACCAGCTCGCTGCCACCGGCTTCCACCGCAACACCCTGCGCAATCGGGAGGGGGGCACGATCTACGAACAGTCCCGGTTCGAGGAGACGCTGGATCGCGCAAACACCGTTGCCACTACTTGGCTGGCACTCACCGTCGAATGTGCGCAGTGCCACGACCACAAGTACGACCCCATCACGCAGGAGGACTTCTACTCGCTGTACGCGTACTTCGACAACGTGGAGGACGTCCAGATCGACGCCCCGCTGCCCGGCGAGTTCGGCCCGTACCTGCGCAAGCGGGCCGAGTACCTGCAGAAGCGCCAGGAGCTTCTCGAGCAGCACCACGTGTCGGATCTCCAGCCGGAGTGGGAGCGGCAGATGAAGATCGCCGGTGAGAATCCGGGGGCGCGGACCGACTGGGACCTCTGCTACGACGTGCTGTTCCAGATGACGGACAACGGCTGGCACATTCTGCACAAGGATCCGGCCGAGCGCACCTTCCGAGAGCGGGAGGTCCTCACCGACTACTTCATAGATTGGTACTACACGGTAGTCTCCAAGGAGCGCATCGAGGAGCTCCAGTTCAAAGAGCTGAAGGAGAAGCTGAAGGATCTCAAGGCCTCCTATCCAAAATTAAGCGAAGCGCGCATCGTCAGGGAACGTGACCAGCCGCGTCAGACCTACCTGCGGGTCCGCGGCCAGTGGGACCGCAACGGAATCCAGGTCGAACCGAGGCCCCCTGGGTTCCTGCGCCCGCCTTCCGCGAGCAGCCGGGGAACAAGGTTGGATCTCGCGGAGTGGATCCTGTCGGAGGACAACCCTCTTACCGCCCGAGTCGCAGTGAATCGGATGTGGCAGGAGTTGTTCGGTCAGGGACTCGTGCGCACTTCAGAGGATTTCGGTCTAAGAGGGGAGCCTCCCTCGCACGCGCTCCTTCTCGACTGGCTTGCCTCCACCTTCCGGGCTCAGGACTGGAGCATGAAGCGGATGAAGAAGCTGATCGTCATGTCCGCGACTTATCGCCAGTCTTCCCGTGCCCGGCCCGAGTTGGCCGAGATCGATCCATGGAACAATTGGCTGGCGCGCCAGAATCGTCTTAGGCTCCCGGCGGAGGTTCTCCGCGATTCGGGGTTGCGGGTCAGCGGCCTCTTGTCCCCGGTCATCGGAGGCCCCAGCGTGTATCCGCCGCAGCCAGACGGCGTCAAGGAGTTGACCTACGGCTGGGACACCGATCGGTGGCAGGAAAGCCGCGGGCCGGACCGCTACAGGCGCGGCCTGTACACGTTCTTCCAGCGGACCGCGCCCTATCCGCAGATGATGAACTTCGACGCTCCGGACTCGAATCGCACGGCGAGCCGGCGGCGGCGGAGCAACACTCCGCTGCAAGCGCTGAACCAGCTCAATGACGAGGTCTCTGTGGAGGCTGCCCGGGCTCTGGCGATCCGAGTGCTGAACGAGTCCGCGCCCGGATGGGACGCCCGCCTGACGCACATGTACCGCCTCGCCCTCAGCAGGACGCCGACCAGTCGGGAATCGGAGGTCCTGTCGGAATCCTTCGGGCGTGCGGCACGTGTGCTGGACCAGTCGCCTGGAGATGCGCTGCAGCTTGCGCAGATAGCCTTAAGCGACCACGACCCTGTCGAGATTGCCACTTGGGTCGGAATCGGCAGGATCCTGATGAACACTGACGAGTTCATCACTCGGGAGTGACGCAATGACTTTCACCCAGTTTCACGCGATCCAGCGCCGGCGCGACTTCCTCAAGAATGTTGCATCTGGGATCGGTATGGCCGCACTCGGCGACCTGCTCGCCGCGGACGGCCTTACTGCAGCCACTCTTCCGGAGGTCAACCCTCTGGCCCCCAAGCATCCCCACTTCCAGGCGAAGGCCAAGCACGTCATCTTCATGTTCATGGAAGGCGGGCCGAGCCAGTACGAACTCTTCGACCCGAAGCCCGGCCTTCAGGAGCACCACGGATCGGCGCTGCCGGAGTCGCTGACCAAGGATCTGAAGCTTGCGTTCATCAAGCCGTCGGCCAAAGTCATGGCGAGCAAGTTTGCGTTCGAGCGCCATGGCGAGAGCGGCATGGAACTTTCGGAGCTGATGCCCAGGCTCGGGGAGGTTGCCGACGACATCTGCCTGGTGCGATCGATGCACACGGACGCGTTCAACCACCATCCCGGGCAGCTGCTGCTGTTCACGGGGCACACCCAGTTCGGACGGCCGACGATGGGAGCCTGGTCGGTCTACGGCCTCGGCAGCGAATCTCAGGACCTGCCCGGCTTCGTTGTGCTCACCTCGGGAAGGGGAACCAGCGGCGGGTCGAGCAACTTCTCCTGCGGCTTCCTGCCGTCCCACTATCAGGGGACGGTGTTCCGCAACACCGGAGATCCGATCCTCTACCTCTCGAACCCGGAGGGCGTCAGCGATGCGCTCCAGCAGGAGACCCTCCGGTCCGTCCGCGCCCTGAACGAGCTGCGGTACGAAGAGACCGGGGACGTGGAGATTGCCTCCCGCATCTCGTCCTACGAGCTCGCCTACCGGATGCAGATGTCCGCGCCCGAACTGCTGGACTTCTCAGGGGAGCCGGCGCACGTGCTCGAGGGCTATGGCGTCACCAGCGACGACGCGGACCAGCGCCAGTACGCGACCAACTGCCTGCTGGCCCGTCGCATGGTAGAGCGCGGAGTGCGGTTTGTACTGATGATGGACGCCAGCTGGGACGACCACAGCGAGCTCAACAAGAACCTTCCGAAGCGCTGCAGGAAGGTTGACCAGGCAAACGCTTACCTGATCCGAGACCTGAAACAGCAGGGGCTCCTCGACGAGACGCTCGTCGTATGGGGCGGGGAGTTCGGGCGGACGCCCATGGTGGAGATCCGCAGGCCCGACGATGCTGACAACGCGGGCCGAGACCACCATCCGAACGCCTACAGCATGTGGATGGCGGGCGGCGGACTTGCCGGCGGCCGAGTGGTCGGCAGGACCGACGACCTGTGCCTGAACGTCGTCGAGGATCCTGTGCACGTCCACGACCTGCAAGCCACCCTGCTGCACCTTCTGGGATTCGACCACGAGAAGCTCACCTACCGCCACATGGGCCGGGACTTCCGGCTGACCGACGTGCATGGCAAGGTCATCGACAGCCTGCTGGCGTAGCCGCGCCTTGGGCTGACCGACCGTTACCCTGAGGAATGGGCCCCGGTCGGCCTGACCGGTTCGCGTCCATTGCGGTCGCTCGCCACGCGATTCCGCTCTCTTTCTCCTCCCCATGCATCGAGTGCTGCTGCTGGGCCGGCTGATCGTCAGGGCGCTGCTGCTTGAACCGTGGCGCAGCCTGCTCACGGTTGTCTGCGTGTCAGTCGGCGTCGCGGTGATCATCGCGATCGACCTCGCCGGCGAGGCCGCCGCAGGATCGTTCCGCTCCTCCATGGAGTCCCTGCAAGGGGACGCGAGCTTGGAGATCAGCCAGCTCGGCGGCATTCCCGCGAAAGCGTTGGGCGACTTGGCTAGGCTTGAGGTCCCGCTGCGCTTCTCGGCCCGCGTAGAGGGCTTCGTGACGGTTCTGGCAAACGGCGAGAGAGTGCCACTGTTCGGAGTGGACCTGCTGGGGGACGAGACCTTAGAGAACGCCGTCACGCTTAAGGTGGCAGATCTGGCTACCCTTCGTGAGGGCCGTCCGGCTTGGGTCTCCGGCGGCATGGGCATTGAGCCGGGGCGGCAATTCCAGATTGCCGTGAACGACCGCGTCGAGACCCTTTTCATGCAGGG
>JAJDWM010000288.1 GCA_022825595.1 Bryobacterales bacterium
TATCGAACACGACGAAGAGAGAGTCCGGGCCGGTCATGCGCTTGGCGAGCAGTCTCACGACCGTCGACTTGCCCGATCCCCACTCTCCTTCCAGCCCGATCGTGCGGCCTCCCGGCTCGGTTGCGATCAGTTCATGGATGACCTCGGCCTTCGACTCATACGAGCCGAACGCGTCCTGATCCGCCGGAGCGTCGTCGATGGTATGGACAGGCCAAGGCTCCGTGGCCATCGTTGACAGCTTCCCTTCGGCACAGTGCTTTTCGCCAATCGTACCTCCCGGGGAACGATGACCACGCACGGTCCGGTAGGGCGGGTAGCGAGGAGCAAGTCGAGTTCACGCGCCATCGCGAACTGGAGCGAGCCACAGGTGCGAAGGCCCTGGAGGACTTGAGAGACGGGGGCTCATCGTGTCCGAGGGGCACCGCCGCGGGGGCGCTGGAAGCGCCCCCTTGACGGAAGATGGTCCCGGCCATTTCGACTCGCGCGCTGTCGGGGGCGGGTAGGGGCGTCATAGGGGCGGCATCACATTGATTCGGGAACACCTTGCAGCCGAAGCTGCCCCGGCGGTCCTGAATCGGCCGGCCGGCCGACTGCCTACGGAGCCCGCTCGACGGTATCGTCCGGCCTCCCATCGACAGGTCGGAGCCGAGCCCAGGGAACGGTGCTGGAGCGCACCCGCGAGTCGCGCGGCGCGCCGTGGCAGCGCGGGGCCGTGCCCGTGTGCGCCCGGCGTGGACGCTGCTCCGGTCGGCGATGAAGACGAGCGGCGCGGGCAACGCGTGTAGACTTCGGGGCATGGGTAAGAGCAGCGACGACAACCGAGCCAACCAGCTCAATCCCAACAACGACGCCTACTGGCAGTCGCGAGGCGAGGACGAGCGCCCGGACGATTGGGAAGACGACAGCCCGCAGAAGGGCGGTAAGGACCGGCCTCCCTCGAAGAAGTAAGTCGCGCGGCTGAACTCCCCGCCGCCTTCCTTGCCGCCCACGAAGACGTGGCTCACGCGCGCGCCGCCAGCGGGCCTCCACCCTGACGCGGCCGCCGGCTTCAACTTCGACGTGAAGGTCGTGACCCTAGAGAGGGCGCATCCCAACGAGTGGCGTGGTCTCGTAGACGTAGACACTTCGGACTGGCCGCCGCGGGGAGAACGCTTCAAGGCAATCAGCAGTGGCCCGCTGTTCACGTGCGCGTTGCGTCTGGACGGCACGCCCGTGTGCTGGGGAGAGAGCTACGACACGCCACTGCCGCCGGACATCACCTATGAATCCGTCGCGGATGAGCGATACACCGACATCGCCAGCGGGTACTCGCACGCGTGCGCGCTGCGCCCCGACGGCACCACGGTGTGCTGGGCGACCGCCACATCCCGCTCCTACGGGCGGTTGCTGCCGCCCGCAGGAGCACGGTTCACGACCATCGTTGCCGGCCTGGATCACACCTGCGGTCTTCGCGCGGACGGCTCGGCAGCCTGCTGGGGTCAGGACCTCAACAGGATATCCTTCCCTCCGGGCGGCGAGAAGGCCGAACCGCCCGGAGGTCAGGCGCAATCCAACGGACACGAAGGGCGGGACGACGCCGGGTCGCCCGCGCTCATCGTAGGCGGGGTTGACCACGCCCTCGACCCTGCGCTACACCGCCTCGGAGCGGCGACAGGGCAAGGAACTCCTGATCACGCCGAAGCAGTTGAAGCTGCCTGAGTCGTTGAGCATGGCCGCCGCTGCCGTGTGAACCCCTCTTGTCGCGAGTGTAGACCATGCAGGTCCTGCCTAGCTCGATGCTGTCCCGTCTCAGAGTGTGTTCCCGGCAGGCCCAGCCGCCGGTCGCGGAGGGGACTCCAGCTAGCACGCCTGCTGGTACCAGCGCTCCTCGCGCTGGTCGCGGAAGAGGGTGACCTGCCGCCCGTCCTCGCCGCTCACGCGGTAGTAGGCGCGGCTGATCGGTGCCGGCAGCCACCAGAGGTCGAAGGTCCAGCGGTCCTCGATGCTCGCCCCCCGCGTTTCTCCTGGCGGCGACTCGCGCCGGCGCGGCCCCGGCGCGCAGGGTCCAGAACGTACATTCTACGCGTCAATGGTCCCGAGGCGATGAGGGATGGCTCTACGGCAAGCGGACAGCCTCGTGAGGCTGCCCGTCGCGCGAGCTAGTGGCCCTGGCAGATAGGCCGATGCGCACGGACAAGGTCGGCTTCCTCTCGCAGGCGAGTAGCTTCGTCCGAACTGCTTGTGTGGGCGTGAATGTGAGTAGCTGCCTGGGTCTGGAAGCAGAGAGCCTTGTGGTGGTCAAGGAACCTCTCCGAAAGGTCCCCGGTCTGGCCCACGTAGATAGTGGTGTAGCTCGCCACCTCTTTCCGGACCATGATGTAGTTTCCCGGCTTAGCGTCGAACCGCTCAGATGGCCTCTTGTCGCCGCCTAGAGCGTACTCCCAGTACTTGTACTTGGTTCCGCTCTTGCCCGTCCATTCAAGTTCGAGTGCCATTGCAACCTTCCTCCTGGGTCCTTCGTTTGTTCAGCGGGAAGCGAGTGCAGTCGCGCGAATGGTGCTTGAAGCGCCTAGCCTAGGCGGGGAATTCGTCGAGGGCCGAGAACTGTGCTTTCCCGACGCTGTCGAACGCTGTCCTGCTTCGGGAGGTCATGAACATCTCACGGAGCGACCCGGATGAAGTCTTGCTGGGACGCGATGATTGATCTAGTGGGGAACTAGGCCAGTCGCAGCTAGCGCTGAATCCCTAGCGAGAATAAGGTCCAAGACCGCCGCCTTCCGAGTCGCTTCGAGTCTCGCATAATACAGTTTGCAGGAAGAGTAGCCGCTGCCGCTCTTGCCTGCTGCGTTCAATGATACAGATGATGTCTACGAGCGTTCCCCCAAGCGGGTTACGCACAACGACTGTGCCACTCCTCACAGGCGTACGCGCTTGTCGCGGTCGGGGGTGGGGCGCGTTCTGGAACGTTGTCGTGAGGTGCGAGCAGTGTCCCTTGAACATCCGCAAGGCCAACTCCTTGCCCCCGCCCCAAGTCGTCTCACCCAAACATAGGGATCCGGGGGCGCCTACACACGATCGTTGTTCGAATGTCCCGGAGCTGTCCACTCGACCAACTCGTCGTATATCAGCTGTCTCCCACATCCCGTTCACGGCGGCGCTCATCACTTCGAAGGTGCCTAGGTCCCGCAGCCCCTGACCCCGTGAGAGCGCGTCCGCGTACCGCTGTAGGTGCTTCCAGATCATCACGTGGAACGTGCCGGTGTAGGCGCGTTTCCTGCTCCCCAACGGCGCTGTCACGCACACGAGGGGACTCCGTGCTAGTTGTGGGGCCTCGGCCTGGAGCCGCCGGTAGCGACGGGGCGTTACGAAGTACTTGAGCGGGCGGTAGGCGCTTGGCAGGCTGTGAGGCGGGGGTAGGAAGCCGCAATACCGTCGGCGTGGTTGACGACGCCTTGGTTCAGCCGTCTCTCCGCACGGAGCCGGCCCCGAAGCTGTGACCGCGGAGGTCATCGCGGCGACCCTCAGCTTCATCCGCTGCACCGGCGCAGCGGCCATCACCTGCCTTGCGCGAAGCGTGCGACACCCGTACGACTCACGGGGTGTCGCCAGCCGCTAGCTGAATTACCGAGGACACCGTGAGGTACTGGCGAGCGAGCCCCCATTGCCCGGGTGAGTCGACGATGCTGATGGGGTAGAGAGCAGTGTTCGAGACATTCGCTGACTGGGCAGCGATCCCGATCCTAGTACAGCTCGGTCTCGTCGCACTCCTGGGTGCTTCCGGCCTGATTTCGCGAGCATTTCGTTGGTGGGTCCATTGGAGGACCTACCGCTCGGCGGCGCGCCTCGAGGTGTCAGCGGTCATCCTCGGGGCACATCCAGCGGAGCATCCCGCGCGTCCTGGAAACGTCGTCGAATTCACAGCGCACTTCGTCTCCAACGGAGGAGAGCAAATGCCCTGGAAGCTCCTCAGTAAGGTGACTTTCACTGCGATCGGTGACATGGGCCTAGCGCCTTTGGGTGGCGCGACAGTGACGCCGAAGGGCGGCTATGCTCGCTGTAGGTTCGTCGTGACCAAGGAAGGACAATGGGCTTCGGCCATCGCCCACTCTGGATCGGTATTCGCGCGTGTTGGACTCAAGGGCGGGGAGCCCGATTCGATCTCGTCGGCCTAGAAGTCGAACGGCAACACATGAGGCCGACAGGAGGACAGGGTCGGCCCCGGCTATGATCGCTGTGTATGAAGAAAGATGGAGTGTGGCACCCGAAGCACATCGTGCTCGATTCGACCGAGCTGGTCGCAGACATCGGTCTGACAAGCCCCCGTATTGCGATCCTCCGCGCCTACTGCCAACAGTTTGGATCGAGGCTAGTGATCCCCCGGGTGGTCAGGCTCGAGGTTCACGACAAGATTGCGACCCTTGTCAAGACGGCTGTCACCTCGTTGGAAAGGGCAACAGAGGACTTTCGGAGGGCCAGCACGCGCGTAGAACCAGAGTTGGCGACACAGAATGCCTCGCAACTCGTCAAGGACGCACAGGAGCGCCTTGTCGAGCGCTTGAAGTGGCTCGGTGCTTCTGACCTAGCTCTTCCCGATGTCCCCCACGATGAAGTCCTTGAGCGTCTTCTTTCCCGTCGTCGTCCATTCGGCACCGAGAAACACAAGGAGGTGGGCTATCGGGACTATCTTCTATGGCGAAACGTACTGTCGCTGGAAGGGCCCACGGCCTTTGTCTCTTCTAACTCTAAAGACTTCGCCGCTGGCCCTAACAGCAAGGAGGACATACATCCTGACTTGGCCGACGACATTGAGGCTGGCGCGTTAGAAGTCGTGTATTTCTGTGGCTTGGGTCAGTTGATCGAGAGGGCGCTGCGCCCGAAGTTCCCGTCTATAGGGGTGTCCGATATTGTTGTTGATTACAGCGCAAACAAACGGCGACTGGAAGAATTCATAGCTCGAAGGCTCAAAGACGAAATTAAGTGGGAAGCTACGAACTTACTGCTGGAAAGAGCTAAAGATGTCGAAGCGGAAAAAGAGTCAGTATTCTGGTCAATGGGAGATATAGACCGGGAGGAAGTAGCAGTGTCCATTGGGGACACCGTTATCACAACTATTTCAGAGGGCATAGACCTCCAACATGCGACTACAGTATCTTTCAAATGTACTGCTAACATAGACGTTTCCTATGAGGCGAGCCGGGATTTCCGATTGCCTGAAGGCAGAGATGGGGTCAAGGGGGTTGGTGAGGAAGGTGCATTCGTAATGGAGGTGGAGATTGAGTTCACTGCCGATGTGGAAGGCGAAGTGCTCACTCCAAGAACTGGCGCGGTGACGTAAGGCTTCGGCGGTAGCTCAGGGCAAGACATCTGGCAATGGCGAAATTCCACGCAGTAACGCCGCCTTCACCTTCGAGTTGCACTTCAGCGAGGAGTCCGACCGCACCTACGCGATCCTATGGGGCCACGCCTTCAGCTCGGCAGCATCCAGAATGCCCGCCGACTGGCTCCAGGGGCAGCAACTTGGATGTGGGAGAGCCCGGTCCGGCCACCATCCGCGGCCGATGTCACCGTGGTGCTCCTGATCACGACCGACGGCGGGGCCGAAGGGCGCCGTCTCCACCGGCGGCGGCCAGACGCTCTCCGCGAAGCTGGAGTTTGCGCTCCCCCGGACCGTGATGAACCCGGTCGGGGTCACAATTTCTACCCCCGGAACCCGCAACTCGATGATCGCTCGTCCGCGCACCTGCTCCTTGACCCTCGAGGCTGGCCCCGCGGTGATCGGCCGCGCACCCCTTCCTGACAGGTGGACCGACAACTCTCGCTAACGAAGGAAAGCCCCTACACATAGACGGGGCCGGGGGACACCGCCGTAGCCGGCGATGTCCCCCGGGTAACCCGTCTAGCGGGCCGCACCCGCGAGCACGCCCTCCTGTTCCCGCTCCAGCGCCCACTCGAAGAGCGACAGCGTAGGAGCCTCGTTCCGCCGCCGGCGCTTCGGCTCCGGCGGCTCGTCCGACTCCCGGGCCAGGAACTCCGCCCACGAGAACAGCGAGCGCTGTGGGGCGCTGGCGTCTTCGTGGCGATCGTCCCCACCGGCCCGGACGGCGACGGGCTCCCCCGCCACCGGCTCGGGCGCGGCCCACTCCTCGTCGACGAGCAGCGCCTCGGCTTCCGCCGCGACCTGCTGCGCCTGGGCGAAGACCGACTCGACGGAGCCGGCGTCCTCCTCGCCCGCGACGATCTTCCTCGCCAGGGCGAGCATGAGGTCGTCGCCATCGTCCCCGTAGGCCGCGAGGCCGTCTTCGGGCAGCTCCCCCTCGACGGCCAGCGAGCTTTGCAGCTTCCGGGCCACGAGCGTGAGGGCGTCCGCCTGGAGGGTGTTCCGATAGGCCATGAAGACGACCTGGACGGGATCGGTCTGGCCGATGCGCCAGGACCTGCGGGAGGCCTGCCTCATGGTGTAGACGGAGTAGTCCGTCTCGTACCAGCAGATCGTCGGGAACTCCACCAGATCCAGTCCCGTCTGCACCAGCCGCGGGTGGCAGACGAGCACGTCGACGCCCTCCTCGACGCGCTTCGCCACCCAGGCCTCGCGGCGCTCGGGCGGCACGGCATCGGCCTTCATGACCGCGGCCTTGAAGCCGTGGCGCTCGAGGATGGACTCCATCCGCTCCGTGATGTCGCGCGTGCCCGTGTGGGTGGCGTAGACGAGCACCCGCCGGCCCGCCAGCCGCTCGGCGGCGACGAGGTCGACGAGGGCCTGCTCCTTTGGGTAGAGCCCTTCCTCGGAGAGGGGCGGCACCTGCACGAGCAGCTCCTCGCTCTCCGGGTCGAAGACCGTCTCCCCCCGCGTGCAGCCGTCCGGGTAGGCCAGGAGCGTCTGCAGGTAGGTGGCGAGGAGGCGCTTCGAGCCCTTCGCGAGCAGCTCCGAGAGGGCCGCCCGCAACGTCCCGAAGAGCTCGTCGTAGGCGCTCCGCTGGGAGAAGCCGCTGCCGTCCTCCTCGGTCTCCATGTCGGAGAGGAGGATGCGCTCCTCGTATGGCGGGAGCCCCGCGGCCACGTCGGAGAGCCGCAGGAAGATCGAGTTGCCGATGAGGTGGAAGAGCGCGGCGGGGGCGAGCCCCGGCCGCTCCCGCACCACCTTGCGGAACTTCTTCCTCCGGCTCGTGCGGCCGTCCTCCTCGGCGATGCCGTCGTCGCGCCCGATGGTGTGCTCGACGAAGCCGTAGCGCTCGATCCAGCGGCTTTCCTCCCCGCGCCCGAACTCTCCCCGGATCTCGGGCGAGAACCGGTAGAGCAGATGGAAGAGCGTGGACGAGTAGCCGCCCATGAGCGTGCCGCTGAGGGAGAGGGACTTGCCGCAGGCATCGGCGAGGATGCCGGCGGCGATACCCTGGGCGGAGCCGCGTCCCTTGTACTCGTGGCACTCGTCGCCGATGAGCAGGTCGAAGAAGCCCCGCAGGTGGTGCTTCACGTAGTCGGCGAGGGGGTAGCGCTTCGGGCCCGAGCGGTCCGCCTGCCAGAGGGCCGTGCCGCACTCGTCGCAGGAGCGCTTGCGGCGGGCGAGGTCCTTCCCCGTGAGCGGCACCCCGTCCTTGTCGACGATCTGGCAGAAGCAGTCGGGGCAGCAGGGGACGCGGAACGGCTCGAAGGTCTCCTCGTCCCGCACGAGCCTGCCGTCGGCCGTGGCCCAGCGCTCGACCACGGCAGGCAGCCAGCGGTAGGAGAGTTTCGCCCGTTCCCTGGACATGATCGCGAAGAGCGGTCCCGGTCCGTGGGAGAGGCGCAGCCGCTCGAGGTCGGTGATGGAGGCGACGATGACGGCGCGGGCGTCCGGCACCGTCTCCTCGACCTCCCGCTTCCACTTGCGGGTCAGATGGGGTGGGCACAAGACCAGCACCCGCTTGAAGCCGGCCAGGTGGGCCGCTGATGCGCCGATGAAGGTCTTGCCCGTTCCCATCTCGCCCACGACGGTGGTGCCGCGGTGGGTCTTGAGGGAGAGGGCGGCGCCGCGGATGGCGTCCGCCTGCGCCCCCAGAGGAGTCCTGAGGAGCGCCGGCAGAGGGCGTCCGTTCGCGGAGGGCCGGTAGCGGGGCGGGTAGGATTCCACCACCCGCTGGGCGATGGCGTCCCGGTAGGTGTCGATGAACTCGCTGAGGTCCATGGTGTGTCTCCTTGTTTGTGGGGGGACGACACCAGGACCTGGGCGCACTGCGCCCCACCTCGCACGCGGGAGGAGGGGACGCTTGAATGCGCAGGCCATGGAAGCGTCCCCGGTCGTGTAGGGTTCCGAGGCGGCCGCGTATTGCGGCTGTTACTGTGAAGCGAGGCCCCGCCTACCGATGGGTGGCAGGCGGGGTCTCGTGTTTGCGGATCGGCGTTGATCCGTCGGGAGCCGCCCGATGGAGGCGGCTCGAAATTAAGCGGCGATGTCGGTGACCT
>JAJDWM010000455.1 GCA_022825595.1 Bryobacterales bacterium
GGAGGCAGATAATCTCCACCAGAACTGCGCACACCCGACTGTGCTGCATCGCTTGGCCCGAGCGTACTTTGGGTCGTTATGGGAGCATCCTGAGAGTGGCGGACGGGATCGCCTCAGCGCCTACCTTCAGCATGACGAGGACTTGGTGGAGGCCGCCCTCGCTGGTCTGCGAGGTGTTCTTGTAAGGGCAGACTTGCCAACTTCCGACGAAATCGTTCGCTTGGCGGCCAAGGAGAACCGGATCTTCTGGCTAAGCCTTCCGCTGATGGCCGGCTTGGCAGAATCCGCAAGGCACAGTCTCCATCCAGGATGGGAAGGCAATCGTGCTCTTGTCGGCTCAGCGCTGGCATCCTACTACCAAACGGCCTACCAGAATCAGCCGCCGTCTTGGTATCGGCATTTGCTCAGCACTTGCCCTAGGACGGTCGCTGAGGTGCTGCTGAAGCACTGTCGGGCCATGTTTCGATACCGTCGGATGCCTTCCGCCGAAACGGTGTCGTTGCTGTCTCAGAAGGGTCATTCTCATGTAGCTCGGGAAATCTCTCTTCTCCTGCTGCGCTCGTTTCCCCTGAGATGCAGGCGCGATGACATTCGAATCTTGGACCACCTCTTGAACGTGGCGCTGCAGGTTGCGGACATCGCAGCACTCAGCACACTCGTGAAGAGAAAGCTCGCGCGGACCAGCATGACGGTGGTCCAGCGCGGTCGCTGGCTGATCGCAGGCCTGATTGCGGACCCCGGCGCCTTTGAGGGTCAGGTGAGGGAGTTCACCGGAGAGCAGCCCGATAGGACGGCCGGGATCGCCGAGTTTTCCAGATACGAAGGACTTACCAGACTTCACCGGGGTGATCAGCGATTGAGGCTGGCGTCCGTTGCGATACAGGTGTTTGGTAGCTGGGCAGGCCCCGAGGCGGATGAAGGGAGCGGATGGATGGGTCCCGAGAGTCTGGCCGCAACTCATGTCCAGAACCTACTCCGCGAACTGCTGTTCTCGCCTGATCCGGAGGCTGAGCGGGAACTCTGCCAGCTCAGAAGCGACCCAAGCCTCGAATCCTGGAAGAACCTGATCGACCAGTTGTGCCACCAGAGGCGTGCCTCAACCATCGACAGGGAGTACAAGTTTCCGACGGCCCAACAGGTTTGGGATGTGCTCCAAGACGGTCCACCGGCTAATGCGTCCGATCTGATGGCACTACTCGATGAGTGCCTTGCGACAGTGAGGCGGAGGCTCAGAAGTCTCAACAGTGACCCGTGGCGTAAGTATTGGAACGAGGATGAGCATGGTAGGCCACAGGCTGCCAAGCGCGAGGAATCCTGCCGTGATGCGCTCTTGGACGACCTGAGGTATGTGCTGCCAAGTGGTTTCGCGACCGATCCCGAAGCTGAGTACTTCAACAGTGGTCGCGCCGATATCAGAGTCACTTGCGGAGACTTGCAGATTCCCATCGAGATCAAGAAGCGCTCCGGCAAGAGCGCGACCCATCACAGGGAGTGTCTCCGGGCTCAGCTGGTCGGGAAGTATGCCAATCGTTCAGCTAGCGAGGCGACGGTCGGTTATGGCGTCTACATCGTGCTGTGGTTTGGTCGAAGGACACCCCAGGAACGTCCGTGTGACTTCCAGCGGGAACTGGTCCGGATGCTGTCCGCTGAAGAGAGGGCGAAGGTGCGCGTCCATGTGCTCGATGTCAGCGCTCCGAGTGAGCCCGTAGCGGGTGGGAGTCCCGACCGGTCGTTCGGCGATGCTAGGTGCTCTGGCAATTCGTAATCCCCGAGCCGATGGATCTCCAACCATAAGCACTCAGTCCAGAGGTACACAGCGGTTGGGCGGAGAGGGTCCCGAGTCCGTGGGGAGACTACGGTTCAGCCAGCCCGCGCTAGTGCCTCCGCGAAACTTCGACCGAGCTTCGCGTCGCGGCTGGGCCTACCGCAATACCGTGGAACTGCGAGAGACTGAGGCACTGGCAAGGCACGGGAGCCGCACACGAGAGCGGTCGGCGGAATGCCACTCTCCTACGCAAAGGTAAGCGCGCCTTTCCTCGACACGACCCCTACTCTCCCTACTGTCACTGGTTCCCCGTCGCCGGAAGCTCTGAACTGGGTCCCGGCAGCAAAGCAGTACGACGTTGGCCGCCTCCACGCAGCCGGCACATGCCCGGTGGACCCGGGCGGCTGCCGGACTGCTAGGTCTGGTCGGGGCCTCTCTTGACCTCCTGGCCGGTCCGCGTTGTTTCTGGGGGCCCGCACGCGCAGTCCTTCCGTCGTGCCTTGCGGGTACACTGATAGAGCTGAGCGATCAGCCGGTGGGCTGTCGCGGGAAGGACTAGAGCAATGAAAAGGTGTGTGACTCTGGCGCTGGCTGCCTGCCTAGGTCTGGGAGGCCTCCTCGCCCAGGGACCGCAGTGGAAGTCTCAAGAAGAGATCGATGCCTTCATGCAGGTTCAGGGTGCCACGGGACTTCAGGAGCGGGCCGACGCTGCGCGGGAATTCATGGCATCGTACCCGAAGAGTGAGGCGGTGGGCCTCGCCGCTTACATGGCCATGCTCTCGTACCAGCAGCTGAACGATTTCGAGAACATGCTGCTCTACGGTGACATGGTGCTTGCGAACAATCCGGAGCCCGGCATGATGGCCGGCACACTGATCTCGCTCGCCACGGCCATTCCTACGCGCACCCGAGAGTTCGACCTGGACAAGGAAGAAAAGCTGTCCAAGGCGGAGGACTATGCCAAGAAGGCGATGGGACTGATCCCGCAGCTCGGCAAGATGGATCCCAACATGTCCGACGATGAGTGGCTTGCGACCAAGATGGATTTCATGTCCCAATGCCACGAAGCTCTCGGGGGAGTCTTCGCCAAGCGGGAGCAGTATGATCAGGCCGAAGCTTCTCTCAGGAAGGCTGTCGAAATGGCGCACCAGCCCGTACCGTTCACGCTCTTCAGCTTGGCCGACGTCCTTTCAAAGCAGGGCAAGAAGGAGGAGGCGGCCGCCTTCGCGGACCAGTGCGTGGCCGGCGGAGGTGTGCAAGCCGCTGATGGCACGGATCTATGCGCGCGACTCAAGGCGCAACTGTAGCCTGCTCCGCCGACGGTTGCTCGCGACATGGCGGTGTCCGACCTGCGAGCGCTTGAGGGCAGGCTAGGCTACCGCTTTTCTGACATCGAACTTCTGGCGCAGGCCCTGACACACAGGTCGGCGGACCAAGCCCAAGAATCATGCAACGAGCGGCTGGAGTTCTTGGGCGATGCGGTCTTGGCGGTGGCGGTGCGTGACGCGCTCTACAAGCGCTATCCGTCGGCAGGACCGGGTGCTCTTACAAAGTGGGCTGAAGCGGTCATCAACAATCAGAATCTCTCGGAGGTCGCAGGATCGCTCGGGCTGCGCCAGTGCCTGAAGGTGGGCAAGGGCGTTCCGGTCCCGAGCAAGCTGCTGGCCGACGGTCTTGAGGCCGTCATCGGCGCGGCGTATCTGGATGG
>JAJDWM010000263.1 GCA_022825595.1 Bryobacterales bacterium
GTTCCAGGTAGAGCAGGTCGGGCATCCACTGGTGGTGGAAGCGCGGAAAGTCGACAGCCTGCTGGACGTTCATCCCGAAATCGACCACATCGAGCAGCACCTGCGTGACCGAGGTGATGATCGTCGGTCCTCCCTGAGCTCCAAGCAACAAGCGCACGTTGCCATCGCGCAGGACGATGGTGGGCGACATGGCAGAGAGCGGGCGCTTGCCGGGCTCGATGGCGTTGTTCTCGCTCTGCAGCAGCCCGTACGCGTTCGGACTGCCAGGCTTCGCCGTGAAGTCGTCCATCTCGTTATTGAGCAGAACGCCGGTGTCCTTGGCCGTCACACCCGATCCGTAGCCTCCATTTAGGGTGTAGGTCACGGCCACGGCGTTGCCCATGGGGTCGATGACCGCATAGTGGGTCGTCTCGTCGCTCTCGTGTGCGCCGGGGTCGCTCTCCCCCAGCTGCGCGCTGGGTGTGGCGCGGACAGGGTCGATGCTGGCGCGCCGCATTGCCGCGTAGCGCTTCGAGAGCATGCCCTCCAGGGGGATTTTCACGAAGTCGGTGTCCCCGAAGTAACGCGCGCGGTCTGCGAAGAACCGGCGCATCGCCTCCGCCACCAAGTGCATGGCCGCAGCCGAGCCAGGCTCAAGAGACGGGAGGTCGTAGGCTTCCAGAATGTTCAGGATCTGCACGACGCCCGCGCCGCCCGAGCTTGGCGGCGGCGCGCTGAGAATCGTGTGCCCACGGTACGTGCCCTCGATTGGGCGCCTCTCCGTGGGGGCGTAGGCCCGTAGGTCCTGCATTGTGATCGTGCCGCGGTTGGCGGCCATGTCGGCCGCGATCCGCCGGGCAGTCTCTCCCGTGTAGAACTCGTCGGGGCCATGACGCCGCAGCCGATCGAGGGTTTCGGCTAGGTCGGGCTGGCGCAGGATTTCGCCGAGGCCGGGCGGATCGCCGTCCGCTAGGAACACTCGGCGAGATTCGGGAAATCGCCGCAGGCGCCCGCTGGACCGCAGCGAGCGGGCAAGGTCCCAGGTCACCAGGTAGCCCTCGGACGCAAGGCGCCAAGCCGGTCCGACCAAACTCTCCCAGGTCTTGGTGCCGTACTTGCCCAGAGCCAGAGCTAGGCCACGCACCGTCCCCGGAACGCCGGACGCACGGTAGCCGACCCAGCTCCCATCCGTCACGTCTCCGTTGCGGTCCAGGTACATGTCGCGGCTGGCGGACGCCGGAGCCCGCTCCCGGAAGTCGATGAAGTTGGTGCGCCCGTCCGCCATTCGGACGAGGATGAACCCGCCACCGCCGAGGTTGCCCGCATTCGGCTCCGTAACTGCCAGCGTCAGGCCGATTGCCACGGCTGCATCGACGGCATTCCCGCCGTTTCGCAGGACTTCGACGCCGATTGCGGTGGCGTGCCGCTCAGCCGTAACGACCATGGCCGACCGGCCATGTTGGGGCAGCGGCTCGAACGCCTCGGCTGGGATCGCCGCCGCCAGCGCGAGCGCCAGGCACGCGCGAGTGAGGGGAGAGAACTGCCGGGAGACTCGGGGGAGCTTGGAATCGGCCATGGGAGAGAGGGGCCGAGAGTGCGATTGACGAGCCAACCATGATTATCGCCCGTCATGGGGACGCAGTGGCCGCGGTCTTGGAGCAAGGGCCGCTTGACCGCCAATCTGGGGCGCGCGACCGATCTCGGCCGGCGATGGGTATCCCGCCGACGCCGCGACGCTTCTCTGGAGGCTCTACCGCGTAGGGGAGCGAACACGTCGGCGTGCAGGTTCGGGAATAGCCTCTGGTCTGGCGGCCTCCCGCGGCCAGAGCGACGTGTGCGGGCGGCGGGTAAGGGAATTGTTAAATCGTGCACCCAACGATTGCAAGGCCCCGAAACGTCCTGTATCCTATTAGCCGGGATTGTGCACTCGAAGGGATCGGGAAGCTTGGTGGCGCTACCTGAACCACACGATCTTGGTGGGAATTGTTTTGTGGGCGACTGTGCAGTTCATTCCCGGTGGGTTTGGCCTTACAAGGGGCTTGGTCGCCGAAAGCTGCAGTCGTTCGAACGAGGAGGAACGATGAAACGAGTATTGTGCATTCTGGTTGGTTTAGGGGCCTTGGTCACTGCGCCGCTCTGCTTCGGCCAAGCGAACCTGGCCACGCTGACCGGCATCGTGGCGGACTCCGGAGGGGGAGTCATCCCCGGCGCCGAGGTCATTGTGTTGAACACCGGGACTGGTATCTCCCGCGAACAGACTACCGGCTCCGTCGGCGCCTACACGTTCCCAGCGCTGATCCCGGGCGAATACGAGCTCATCATCACTGCTGAAGGCTTTCAGCAGCATGTCGAGCAGGGCATTGTCCTGCGCACCGGCGACAACCGCCGGGTGGATGTTGAGCTCCAGATCGGCCAAGTGACCGAGTCCGTGACCGTAGACGCCCAGCTGATCACGCTGAACACCGAGAGCGGCACGATCAAGGGCGACGTGATCGTCATGGAAGAAATCCAAGAGCTTCCCCTGAACGGCCGCGACTTCACGGATCTCGCCTTCTTTGTGCCGGGCGTCGTGCCGCGCGGCAGCGCCCAAGGCTCCTTCGCCTCGATAAACGGAGCGCGGCCCACGAACACAAACTTCTACGTCGACGGCTTCGATAACCGCAACGTGCAGGGCGGTGCCGCACAAGTGCGGCCCAACATCGACGCGCTGCAGGAGTTCAAGATGGAGACCGCCGGCTACTCGGCGGAGTACGGGAGGCAGGCAGGCGGAATCCTGAACATGTCCCTGCGGTCCGGGACGAACGACTTGCACGGCAACGTGAGCTATTTCATGCGCAACGACGTTCTCGACGCACGCGGGTTCTTCGAGGCTGAGAAGACCAACCTGCTGCAGAACCAGTTTTCGGTGACGGCGACGGGACCGGTCGTGAAGAACAAGACGTTCTTCATGCTGAGCTATGAGCTGCAGCGCCGCGACCAGGAGCACGTGCGCCTCTCGAGGGTGCCGACCCCGATGGAGGTCGCTGGCGACTTCAGTCAGACGATCGGGCTCTCCCACCTCGACAACCAGGTGGACGTGACGGACGACGCCGTGCTCGACACCCTGAGGAACAGGTTCGTCATCCGGGACAGGACGGCGCGGGGGGGATGCAACATCAACTTGGTCAACCGTGGCCGCAGAAACTCCTGCTTCCCGAACGACCTAATCCCCATGTCTCGGGCCGACCCGGTAGGCCAGCGCCTGTTCCGGGAGTACCCAGAGCCGAGCCTCGGTAAGAGGCGCGACTTGCTGAACTACCGCGTGGTCGACAACGACAACGACAACTTCGACAGCTTCATCACCAAGATCGACCACAAGATCGGCGAGAACAACTTGGCGGCTCGGGTGCAGTACCGGGCCAACAACGGCGAGAACCCGTTCGCTGGCAACAGCGTTCTGCCGCAGTTCGGAAACACGATCGACGACAATCGGTACTTGGCCGGAGTGGACTACACTCACATGTTCTCGCCCACCTCCCTGATGGAGATCCGGGGCGGATTCAGCGGAAATGACGTGTTCCAGCGCGGTGCCTTCGCGGACCAGAACATCATCCAGGAGCTGGGTATGGCGAACTTCATCTCGGAAGACGATCTCGCGGAGTACCAAGGCATCGACGACTTCCCTCTCATTAGGGTCGATAACCACGCCCCGCTGGGCTCGGCGACCAACCTGCCGGTGATCACAGACGTCTACGACTACCAGTGGAGCGCCAAGATGACCAACATCATGGGCAACCACACGCTGAAGTATGGGTTCAATTACAACTATGTCGTTTATGAGCGGCCGGGAGTCAACAACGCTAGGGGCAACTACCGCTTCCGCGGCTTCCGCACAGGTGGCTGCAACTCCCTGCGATGCAGGGACTGGGGCAGTCCCGTCGCCGACATGTTCCTCGGCTGGCTGCACAACATCAATGTCCGGGAAGGAATCAACGGGCCCGACTGGAGGCAGATCGCGATGGGCGCGTTCGTGAACGACGACTGGAAAGTGACTCCTAACCTGACCATGAACCTCGGCTTTCGCTGGGAGGTCAACCGGATGCCGTGGGACGTCAACGACAAGATGGGGAGCTACGTTCCTGAACTGAACAAGATCGTGCTGTCGAGCGACCGGAACCTTCCCGACAACTTCGACCAGCTCCTTGGTGACTACAGCCTTCAGGACCGGTTCCTGACGGCTGACGAAGTTGGCTATCCGCGGTCCGTGATCCAGACGGATTGGAACAATATGGCACCCAGAGTCGGGCTGGCATACCGTGTCTCGCAGGGCATGGTGATCCGTACAGGGTATGGCATCTTCATGGCCGGCACGATCCTGAACCCATTCCGCAACAACCTTGGCAACATCTTCCCGTACACAATCCAGACCAACTACGCGGCGAGGAACGCGACCCCCAACCGTCCGCCGGAGATCGTGCTGAGCGATCCGTTGGGCACCCAGGGGCGCGACGTGATCATCGCCGGCGGCTGGCTCGGCGACCGCCCGTCGGCAAGCGGCATCACCCAGAGTCCGTCGCAAGCCTACCTGCAGTCATGGAACTTCACCATTGAGAGGCAGCTTCCGGGTGGCACGAGCGTCGAGGTGGACTACCGCGGGTCGAAGGGCAGCCATCTGATTCGGCGCTACGACCACAACCAAGCCCTCCGCACGCGGGAGTGGTTCCTCGCCAACCGCACGGCGACCGGGGGCTTCACCGAGAACTTCCAGTCTCTGCGCCCGAATCCGGACTGGAATGCGATCAACTTCTACAACACCGGTTCGAACTCCAACTACCACGCAGGGAACATCTCGTGGCGCAAGAGGAGTCGGCGCGGCCTGTTCTGGCGCGTCAACTACTCGTTCTCCAAGTCGATCGACGACGCCTCGAGAACAAACGGCTCGGGCGCGACGGACTTCGCCAACGCGTTGGACCGGAGGAACCTTGCCTTGGAGCGCGGTCGCTCGACTTGGGACCGCCGACACGTCTTCACTCTCGTGGCGAACTACAACCTGCCCTTCGGCCGCGGAAGGCGATGGGGTAGGCAGTGGGGGGCCGTAGCGCAGGGTGTGCTGGGCGGCTGGCAGATGTCGGGGACGCAGACGTCGTACTCGGGCTCGCCGTTCACCGTCATGGCCGCCAATGCGGACCAGAACTTGGGCGAGTCGCAGCGCCCGCACAGGATCGCTCACGGCTCTCAGGCGGACGATCCGTCCCTAGGAGCCGTTCGAGGAGTGGACTACCCGTTCTTCGACACTGGCGCATTCGAGAACGTCCCCAGTTGCATAGATGCCGACCCGGAGGCCGGCACGCCGGTGTCCTGCCCTGAGGGGGCATTCGCGCTTGGCACGGCCGGTCGCAACATCCTTGACGGCCCAGGCCTACTCAGCGCGAACGTCGCGCTCTCGAAGAACTTCACGATCCGCGAAGGCATGCGCTTGCAGCTGCGGATCGAGTCGTTCAACTTCCTCAACCGGACCAACTTCATCATGATCAACGAGTTCCGGCGCTTCAACGGTGTCGGTGGCGGGTTCTTCACCAGGACTGGCAACATCGGCCGAGGCGGCGGGCCAAGAATCTTCCAATACGCCGTGAAGCTCCGCTTCTAGGTTTCGGGCACTCAACGGGCCGGGCCCGGAGAGGATTCGCTTGGGGCGACTTGCTCTCCGGGCTCGGCGCGGGCATGCTCTCCGGCGGGGATCATCTCGCAGCACAACTGCAAGCCTCTGGGAGCCTAGGCCGGGCTGCGGGCGGTCAGAGGTCAATGGCCTCCGGCCCCCTTGATGGCCTGCAGGGAGGCGGATGAACAGCCTTGGAATGGTCCGGGCGGCCGGGATTATTGGGCGATCGGTCCGAGAATCGTCGCGGACGCAAGGCGTTGTGAGCGGCCCGAAGCGTTGCGCAAGTCCTCCACGCGAGCCGATCCTGCAGCCCGACGAGGGTATTCAGGTCTAGTTCGATGATGTGCTAGCTTAGGTTTGTGCTTCCCTTTTCGGGGGCCAGAGCTTTCGGATAGCCACGATAGCTCAGTTGGCAGAGCAGCGGTTTCGTAAACCGCAGGTCGTCGGTTCGAGTCCGACTCGTGGCTCCACATCCCAGCCTCATCCGGCGATTGTCGGGATCAACCGCCCCGCCAGCGGGGCTTCCGTCGGTCCCCCGGGCGGAAGTAATCCTTGGTCCCCTTTGGCCGGCCTCTTGCGAGTCTAGGGCCGACTGCCGCAGGACGTGGCCAGTCGGCTGGGGCGACGCACTGTCGCCTTGGGCAAGCAGGGCCCGAATACGACTGAGGGCTGGAGCGCCCGGCCCTCCTGTCGCCAGCAGCACTGATCGAAGCCCCAAGCAGGGCTCCGGTGTCTCTGGCTAGTCGATGTTGTAGGCGAACGTGACGCTCAGCGCCTTCGAGATGGCAGTGTTCCTGCCCGCGACGACCCATCCGTAGGAGACCGCGACGGATGCACTGTTGGACAGCTGGAAACTTGCCGCTGGTCCCAGCAGGTGCGCGTCCTCGTCCAGTTCGGGGAATACAGACGGCGAGAACCCAGGCCCGCCAATGTTCAGCCCGGAAGTGGAGTTGTCCATCGAGTAGTTGAGGCTCACGCCAAGCCCGCTGCCCACGAGGACGCCGAAGGACCCGCGGGCGAAGATCGTCGGTGGGATCTTGTGGTCGCTGCTGGCACGGTACCTGTAGCCCAGCTCGCCCGAGAGGCCCGCCCGCTCACCGATGAACTTGCCGATCAGGGTGGACAATTCGATTCCGCTGCCGCCGTCGCCTAGGGAGTTGACGAATCCCTGCTCGTACGTTCCGCGAATGATGCCGCCAACGCGAAAGGCGATGGTCGGACCGGAACTGATCACTTCGTCCACGGCCCGGAGCGTGAGGCCGAAGCTAGTGTCGGCCAGGCCGCTGAGGTTCGCGCGCGTCGGCGGACCGATGTTCTCCACGTACTGGCTGCGAGCCCCACCGACGCGAAAGTCCAAGGCCAGCGCGTCAGAGATACCGTAAATGCCGTCAACCCAGACGGTCTGTTGCTTCAGGTCGTGTCCTCCCCCCGGCGTCGGAACTCTGTCCGTCGCTCGGAAGAACTCCGTCGCAGACTGGGACACGAATGAGACGGCGACCGTGCCACCGCCCGGCGCCGGTAGCCACGGTGACCCTGCTCCGAGAGATCCCGGGGGCGTCGCGAGGGCCGCAAAGATGCAGACCGCCACAGGTATGGAGGCGAGCGGTCGCGCCGGTCGGTTCGAACTCGCCAAGCTGCAGATCACTAGTCGGGCGACCCTGCTCATAGCTTGTACCTGCGCGTCAGGTAGTAGTGCACCAGTTCCTGCTCGTCAACATCCGAATCGCAGCCGACGGCCTTGGTCCCCGGGCATAGCATTTGGATGTGCTCGTCATCGGGAGTGCCAGGCTTCTGGTCCTTGTCCCGGGCCTCCAGACTGTTCTTGAGGCTCGCGGCGCGCAGCCGATCCAGCTCGGGTCTCTGCAGCGGGCAGGAGGCGCACACGAGCTTCTTGAAGGTGACAGCCTTCCCCTGTGTGTAAGCGATCCTTGGGCTGATTCCCCTGCCTGCCGCTATCGAGCCGGAAGCGAGCGCGCTGGCGTGGAAAAGACAGGCGACCAACGCCCCCGATGCTGCGATTCGCGATTTCATCCCTGCCCTAGCTCCTCTCTTTGAATACGGTCGTCGGAATTGGCGACCGTCTCGGATCTTATCAAGCCTCTGTCAGACCCTCCCACACGCAGCCGGGCTAGGCTGGCATTGCCGCGGTCGGGTATCCTCGTTCCGATGAGGTCAGGTCTGAACCAATGAGAGTCACTGACGTGGAGACCATGTATGTGCGGTCTCCCCATGTCCGAGAGCTGTGCGACTCAGGGCAGGACGCCCTGATCGTGCGCGTACACACGGATGCCGGTATCACCGGGATCGGGGAAGTCGACTCCAGCCCGCTTGCGGCAAAGGGAGCCATTGATGGCCCGTTCTCACACACCGTGACCTCCGGCCTGCGCCATCTGGTCGTTGGCGAGAGTCCGTTCGCCACGGAGAAGATTTGGCACAAGATGTACACGCGCAACCTCTACGGAGGCCGACGCGGAGTGGGCTTTCACGCCATGAGCGGAATTGACCTTGCCTTGTGGGACATCAAGGGCAAGGCCTTAGGGATGCCCGTCTGGAAGCTGCTGGGCGGAGGTTTCCACGAGCGCCTGCGCTGCTACGCCAGTTCCCTCTGGGCTCCGACGCCGCGCGAGACCAGGGATCTGGCCCGCAGGTATGTCGACCGAGGGTTTACCGCCGTCAAGTTCGGGTGGGAGCCGATGGGCCGTGATGAGGAGACGGACATTGCGCTGGTGCGCGAGGCGCGGGCGGGCCTCGGAGAGGGCGCAGACCTGCTGGTCGACGCGGGCCTGGTTTGGGACGCCAAGACGGCAATTCGGCGCGTTCGCGCCTTCGAGGAGTTCGGCATCTATTGGCTCGAGGAGCCGCTCATGCCGGACAACTACGATGGCTACCGCCGCCTGAGTGAGGCGGTCGATACGCGCATAGCGGCGGGTGAGGAAGAGAGTGGGCGCACATCGTTCCTTGAGCTGATGGACAGAGGCAGGGTAGACGTCGTCCAAGTGGACCTCACCCGCGCCGGCGGCTTCACCGAGGCGGTCAAGATCGCCAGCTTGGCCCAAGACCGCGGATTGGCCGTCGCGAACCACGGATTCACCACCTACATCAACGTGGCGGCAGCGCTGCACTTCCTTAACGCCATCCCCAATGCCCTGATCGCCGAGTTCGTGGCCGAAGAGCAGACCACGCTCCGCGACGAGCTCACCCGACAGCGGATTGTTGCGCACGACGGGATGCTGGACATCCCCCAAGAGCCCGGCTTGGGAGTCGATCTGGACGAGGAGGCGGTCGCCCGCTACCGTGTTGCCTGAATGGCCGCGGCGGGGCGGTCTACTGGTCTCCGAACTCGATGCGGTGGGAGTGTTTCCGCAGCGTCTCCAAGTGTTTGCCCGCGGACTCTTGGCTGAGGGGGTTGCCTTCCAGGGACACGGCCCAATACCGCGCGAACCGGCTGTCGGCGGCGACGTCTGCATCTGCCATCTCGGCCAGCGGTGCGATGTCCGCAACCTGATTGTTGCGCAGGGACAGGCGCTGAAGCGACTTCAGGCCCGTCAGCGGGGAGACATCCTGCACAGCATTGTCATCCAAGATCAGGGAGGAGAGGCGTGCCAGCGAAGCAACGGGCCCCAGATCGCTGACCTTGTTGCCGGCCACATCGAGCGTCCAAAGCTTGGAGAGGCCCTTGACGGGCGTCAGGTCGCTGATCTGGTTTCCGGAGAGGTAGGCGGAATTCATCGCCTCCAGCCCCTCCAGCGCGGAGATGTCGGAGACCCTGTTGCCTGACAGCTCGATGTACTGAAGCCTCTTGAGTCCTTGGAGGGGGGAGATGTCCTCAACCTCGTTGTCTGTGAGCGTGAGGCTCTGGAGGAGGTCTAGGCCTGCAATCGGCGTGAGGTCCGACACTTTGTTTCCCGGCAGTTCCAGCAGCATCAGCCGCTTGCAGTGCTCCAGCCCCGTCAGGTCCTGGATTCCCTTGTCGCGCGCGGTGATGGTGGAGATCGTTGCTACATCTTCGGCCGTGATCGGCTCCTCGGTGTTCCGCTTCTCGAAAACGTACCTCCTGACCGCCTCTTCCAGATTCTTGTCAGAAAAGATCTGGGCGCTTGCCGTAACGGCGCACGAGAGGGCAAGGAGGATTGCGGCGGCTCTGCTGTATCTCATGGCACGGGTCGTTCCTTCGATGCCGGGCACCCAGCCATAGTACCACCGCCACCTGCCCTTCGGCCGGAGCGGATTCGGGGCACTCTCGCCGTGCGGCGCCGCTTCCGATGCGAACGCCCGTGACATGTACCCACCGGCCTTCCGGCGGGACGCCCTCGATGGTCTCCCCGTGCTCGGCTCCGCTCAGCGCTGCTTGGCTGCGCCTCCGCGAAAGTCAGTTGCGGCTTGGCAGGGAGGCCTGCCACTGCCGAAGCTCTTCCGCCAGCCTAGCGGCAATGTCCGGCATGTCCGGGGCTAGATCGCGCCTCTCTCCCGGGTCGACGGACAGGTCATAGAGTTCGATCTGGCTTCCCAGTTGGGGCAGGACCGCCTTCCAGGGTCCCTGCCGGAGCCCTCGGGCCTCGCGGTACCGGAAGTAGATGTTGCGGTGCGGCGATCGCGCGCCGTCTCTCAGCGCAGGCAGCGGGTCTCGGCCGTCAATGACCCGGTCCTGAGGCGGCTCGGCTCCACCCGCGCTCAGCGCCAGCACGAATAAGTCCATGTTGGTCAAGGGCTCGCGCACTACTAAGCCTGGCCGCACCCGACCCGGCCAGCGCAATATGCACGGCGTGCGCACGCCCCCTTCGTAGACGCTGGTGCGCCCGCCTCGGAAGGGCGCGTTGGAGGCGACCTCCAAGGCCGGCCGCCGGGGGGCCACCCTGCCGCCGTTGTCCGAAGCCAGGATCACCAATGTCCTGTCGACCACTCTGGTCGCCTCGAGTGCGTCCAACACCTTCCCGACGCCCGCGTCAAGGGCCGTCATGACGGCGTGGTAGCCGTGCTGTGGCACGTCCGTGCCAGGATCGAATCCGTACGCCTCGAAGAACTCGGCCGGCGCCTGCCAGCGGAACGGTTGGCCAGGCGCCTTGTTCTTGGGGTTCGGGCAGTGCGCCGCGTTGAACGGCACGTACACGAAGAACGGGCGGGATGCGTTACGGCGGACGAACTCGGCCGCCGCGTCGGCGAAGATGTCGGTCGTGTAGCCTGTCAGCTTGCGCGGTTCCGTGCCAACGCGCATGTCCAGTCGCCCGTTGTAGATGTGCGTGTAGTAGTCGCAGTTGCCGGATATGCAGCCGATGTACTCGTCGAATCCGCGGTCCGTGGGCCGGCTGCCCTCCGCGAATCCGAGGTTCCACTTCCCGAAGGCTCCAGTTGCGTAACCGCGCTCCCGCAGGAGTTCGGGAAGGATCCGCTCGCTGTGCGGGAGGCCGATTCCGGCCCAGTTCTCCTCAACCGAGAGCTGGTGGGCGAGCCCGTTCCGGTCAGGGTGCCTGCCCGTCAGAAGGGCACTTCTCGAAGGTGAGCAAGACGAGCTTGGGATGTAGAAGTCTGTGAGCCGTGCCCCCTCGGTTGCCAACCGGTCGATGTTGGGCGTTCGGATGGTCGGGTTCCCATAGCACGCCAGATCGCCCCATCCGACATTGTCCAGATAGATCAGGACGACATTGTCGCCTCGCGGCCCGCCCTGCTGACCCTCCGCGGTCGGCATGGCGGCGAGCGCGAGCACCACTGCGATGGCTCGCATGCGGACAATCTACACCACGACCGCAATTCCACCAAGCGGCCCTTCACCGGACAGCTGTCACCCTCGCACCGTGACACGCCGTCCCACACCGCTGGATGCCACAGCGATTAAGGTCCGCTCCAGCCGAAGGCGGCCTCACTGTTCGTTCGGAAGTACTCTTCTTGGGCGGCGGTACCCTTGCTTGCTTAGTGCTGCCTGACAGTGCCGGTGACCTGTCCGTAGCTACCGAGGGGATCGCTGTTGGGCGAGTCGCTACCGAACAGGACGCGATTCTCCGCGAAGGCGTCCGAGATCTCGTCGGGCGTGTCCCGGCGGACGGCGATGTCATAGGCACCGGTCCGCTCCGCTGCTGCAACACGGCAGACAGCTCGCCGGACGCTTGGGGCTGGGAGGCGAAACGCCGCAGGATACGCCTAAACCGACCGCGGTCGGCGTTCGGGACCTGAATCCTCGGCAAGTGATCGACGACCTGCGCATCGCGAGAACTCGGTCGCAGAGCTTTAGCGCGGCTTCTAGGCCCCCTACATCGGGATTGGCAGTGTCGAGCGCGAAGCCCGCCCCTGCAGGCAGGCCAATGTCCTCAACGAAGCGCGGATTGTCCAGATGGTC
The DNA here is from genome assembly GCA_022825595.1 of Bryobacterales bacterium. Classification (GTDB taxonomy): domain Bacteria; phylum Acidobacteriota; class Terriglobia; order Bryobacterales; family UBA6623; genus VXMF01. The sequence continues at coordinate 11,946 of JAJDWM010000263.1, forward strand.
CGCGAGGCTGCGGCCCCGAAGATCCTTGTAGCGGACTTCTGTCAAGAGCGGATTGCGGGAGAAACGGTCCAAGTGTCACTCAGGACTTGGGTTGGCGCGCACCAAGGAATCCAACCAGCGCGTACGAGCGGCCAGTCGCTGAAACGTGCAAGGACCGCTGGTTGTCCTTGATTTGCGGGCTACATTCGATGGCGATGGCCGCGCCGACGCCGTGAGGGCCCGGCCAACTCTACTTGGCTCCGCTTCGGCGATCGTCAGTTGCGGCTTGGCAGGGAGGCCTGCCACTGCCGAAACTCGCCAGCCAGTCTGGCGGCAATGTCAGGATTGTCCGGGGCCAGATCGCGCGTCTCTGCCGGATCGACTGACAGGTCATAAAGCTCGGCCGGGCCTCCGGGCCGGGGCAGGACCGCCTTCCAACGTCCCTGCCGTAGCCCCCGGGTCTGGCGGTAGCGGAAGTAGATGTTGCGATGTGGCGAACGCGCCCCGTCTCTCAGCACGGGCAGCGGGTCGCGACCGTCGATGACCCTGTCCCGTGGCTGTTCTGCTCCGCCCGCCCTAAGCGCCAGCACAAATAGATCCATGTTCGTCAAGGGCTCCCGCACTACCGAGCCGGGTCGCAGCCGGCCTGGCCAGCGCAGGATGCACGGCGTGCGAACCCCTCCCTCGTAGACGCTGGTGCGCCCGTCCCGGAAGGGTGCGTTGGAGGAGACCTCCAGGGCCGGTCGTCGGGGGCCCACCCAACCTCCGTTGTCCGAAGCAAGGATCACCAAGGTCTGGTCTCCCACTCCGGAAACCTCGAGCGCGTCCAACACCTTCCCGACGCCCGCGTCGAGGGCCGTCATGACGGCGTGGTAGCCGTGCTGCGGCACGTCAGTGCCAGGATCGTAACCGTAGGCCTCGAAGAACTCCGCCGGAGCCTGCCAGCGGAACGGTTGGCCAGGTGCCTTGTTCTTGGGGTTCGGGTAGTGCGCTGCGTTGAACGGCACGTACACGAAGAACGGGCGGGATGCGTTGCGGCGGATGAAGTCGACCGCTGCGTCGGCGAAGATGTCGGTGGTATAGCCCGTGAGTTTGCGCGGTTCAGTGCCAACGCGCATGTCCAGTCGCCCGTTGTAGACATGCGTGTAGTAGTCGCAGTTGCCGGATATGCAGCCGATGTACTCGTCGAAGCCGCGGTCCGTGGGGCGGCTGCCCTCGGCAAATCCGATGTTCCACTTTCCGAAAGCTCCCGTCACGTAACCCCGATCCCGCAGGAACTCGGGTAGGATCCGCTCGCTGTGCGGCAGGCCGATTCCGGCCCAGTTCTCCTCAACCGAGAGCTGGTGGGCGAGCCCGTTCCGGTCAGGGTATCTGCCCGTCAGCAGAGCTCCCCGCGACGGGGAGCAGGATGAGCTTGGGATGTAGAAGTCGGTGAGTCGCGTGCCCTGGGTTGCCAAGCGGTCGATGTTGGGTGTTCTGATGGTTGGATTCCCATAGCAAGCCAAGTCGCCCCATCCGACGTTGTCCAGATAGATCAGGACGACATTGTCGCGCCCGGGCCCGCCCTGTTGGCCCTCCGCGGCCGGCAGGGCGGCAAGCATGAGCATCAGTGCAATGGCCCACATGCGGACAATCTGCACGGCCGGCGATCCCCGCCAGATGACTCTTGGCCAGCTAGCCGTCAGCGCCGACCCCGAAGTAGGCGGTCCCACATGGACGCGCACCACACCTACTACGCCCCGCTCCAGCGGTAGGCAGCCTCGCTGTTCGTTCGGAAGTACTTCTCTTGCGCGGCGGCACTCTTGTCGGCGTAGTAGTCCCTGACTATTCCGATGACCTGTCCGTAGCTGCCGAGGGGATCGCTGTTCGGCCAGTCGCTGCCGTAAAGGACGCGATCCTCTCCAAAGGCCCCGAAGATCTCGTCGAGCGTGTCCCGGTAGTCGGCGATGTCATAGGACACGCGTCCGTTCCGCTGCAGCAACACGGCGGACAGCTTGACGTAAGTCTGGGGCCTGGCGGCGAAACCCTGCAGGATACGCTGAAACCGGTTGCGGTCGGCTTGGGGGACTTGAATCTTCGGCAGGTGGTCCACGACCATGCGCAGCGTGGGAAGCCGGTCGGAGAGATTCAGCATGGCTTCCAGGAGCTCTAGGTCGGGATTGGCAGTGTCCAGCGCGAGGCCCGCCTGCGCGAGCAGTCCCATGTCTTCGACGAAGCGCGGATTGTCCATCTGGTCCGCGAGGCTACGCCCCCAGAGGTTCCCGTAGCGGATTCCCCTAAAGAGCGGATTGCGCGAGAAGCGCTCCAGATGTGCCCCGAATCCGGGCTGGCCCGCATCAAGGAATCCGACCAGCCCGACCACCGAAGGGTCGTTCGCGGAAACGTCCAAGACCCACTGGTTGTCCTCGATTCGTGGGCTGCACTCGACGACGATCGCTGCTTCTACGCCGTGAGGGCCCGCCACGGATCGGAAGCGGTCGGGATAGGTCGGTTTGGACCGGATCGGGTCGTCGGGCGGAGGCCAAGGGATGCCGCCCGGCCGCCCGGGATCGAAGAGGTGGATGTGGGTGTCAATGGCACTGGCCGGAGCGGCCGCGGCGAGTACCGCTCCTCCGGCGGCCGCCATGAATTTGCGACGGTTCACAGGCCAAGTATCGCAGGTTGCCTTGCTGTTTCGGCCCTTTGGCGCGAGGAATGCCCGCCAGGCGATCATCATAGGCTCCCCGGGGTGTGACGTGCCGACGGCGAGCACCTGCCGACGCATCCTTGGCGAACCCGGCCCGCGTGGTTGCCCCTCGTCGGTCCGGCTGCTTAGATGGGGTGAATGCCTTCCGAAGAGATCAAGGCGCTGCTTCGGGCGCTGCCATCCGTCGAGCAAGTGCTGCGGTCCCCTAAGGCGGCAGCCTGGTTGGCCTTGCTTCCGCGGCGCCGCGTCGTGCCGTTGGTGCGAGGAGCGATCTCCGAGTTGCGGCAGACGCTGCTGTCGGGGCAGCGACCACCAGGAAAGGTGGACCAGTCGGTTGCGGACCTTGTCTCGGCAAGGGTAGGGCAGGTGGCTGAGCCAAGCCTTCGGTCAGTCATCAACGCCTCGGGCGTAATCTTGCACACCAATCTGGGCCGCGCTCCCCTAGGGGCCGCAGCGGCACGGGCCATCGCTGGCGTTGCGACGCGCTACTGCAATCTTGAGTTCGATCTTGCCCGCGGGCGTCGCGGCCGGCGGGACGACCACTGCGGACCGCTGCTTGAGGCCTTGCTAGGGGCCCCAGCCTTGGTGGTCAACAACAACGCGGCGGCCGTCTTCCTCGTCGTGCACGAACTGGCCCGGGACGGCGAGGTGCTGGTGTCAAGGGGCGAATTGGTGGAGATCGGCGACGGCTTTCGGATCCAAGAGATCCTAGAAGCTTCCCAAACCCGTGTGCGAGAGGTCGGCTCGACGAACCGCACACATCTCCACGACTATTCGGCCGCGATCGATCGGCGTACCCGGATGGTCCTGAGGGTCCACCCCAGCAACTTTCGCCAAGTGGGCTTCACGGGGCGGCCTCGGCTCGCCGATCTGGTCGAGCTCGCGCACCGAGCCGAAGTCCCAATGGTCGAGGATCTCGGCAGTGGGTGCCTTAGCGATGGGCCGTGGCCGGGAATCGAGGGTGAGCCGCCGGTCACGAGGAGTCTCGCGGCCGGCGTCGACCTCGTCACGTGTTCCGGCGACAAGCTGCTGGGCGGTCCGCAGGCTGGGATCATCACCGGCCGGGCGGATCTGGTGCGGCGCATCCGCCGCAATCCCCTGTTTAGGGCGCTGCGCGTCGACAAGCTCACAATCGCGGCCTTGGGCGCGACGCTTCGCGCCTATGCGCGCGGCAGGGAGGATCAAGTGCCGGCATTGAGGATGGCCCGGACCACCGTCAGCCAGCTGAAGCGTCGCTGCGAGCGCCTGGCCGGTCAGCTGGCCGACCGCGGAGTGCTGTATACTCAGGTAGAGCAGGGCGAGTCCCTGCTGGGCGGCGGGTCAACTCCTATGCAGCGGATTCCGTCCGTGTTGGTTACTGTCTCAGGGACCACGCGAACGAGTTCGGCCATTGAGAGGCGTCTGCGGTCCGGGACTCCGCCGGTGATCGCCCGCATCGAGCGAGATCGGCTGCTGCTCGACCTGCGCACAGTAAACGACGATCAGGAGGCTGCCCTGGTGGCGGCCGTCGCGCGAGCAGTCGACGACATGCAACAGGAGTGACCTGGCATGGCCCGGACGCTTCACTCCCTCGCCGCACAAGCAGCCCGATCACTGGTGTACGCGGCAGTCTTGGCCTTGGCGCAGCCAGCAGCCGGCGAGTCGGCTGTCACTTGGCTCGAGAGCTACGAAGATGCGTTGGAGGAGGCGCGCCGCACTGGAAAGCCGATCTTCCTCGAGTTCCGGTGCGCCCCTTGAAGGGCCGGCAGGGTATTTGACGCACAGGTTGTGCTGACCGAGGCCGCCACGAGGCGGGGAAGGCTGCTGCAGCAGTACGTTACGGCGAGAATCACACGCTTGGATCGGGTGAACTTAGCGCTGTTCGACTATGACCGCTACAACACGCTGTACTTCTTCATCCTCAATGCAGACGAGCAGATCTACCTGCGATACGGCGGGCGGGACGAGAAATCGGCGACGTCCTACCTGAATCTCGAGAGTCTCGAACTGGCATTGGAGAAGGGGCTTGAGCTTCACCAACTACGCCGGCAGGGCAAACTCCCCGCACCACCGCAACCTGAACCGCTGTATGCCAGAGACATTCCGGCCCTATACGAACGCACGATCGGGCGCGGGCGCTGCGTTGAGTGCCATCTGGTCGGGGACTTGCTGAACGTCCAGCGTGAGCGAGACGGGACGCTCGACAAGCTCCGGCACCTTTACCGTGCGCCGGAATTGTCCAGGATTGGCATCGAACTCGACATCCCTAGGGGCTTGAGGGTGGCCAGCGCCACAGGTGCGGTGGCTGAGGCGGGCATGCGTGCCGGCGATGTCATCCGGGAGCTCAACTCCGCGGCGGTGTGGACCTTCGGTGACTTCCAGTGGGAGTACGGAAGCGTGCCGCTCGAGGCCCGGGCGGTCGAGATCGCTGTGGAACGAGCCGGAGAGTTGCGGCGGCTGCAGCTGCGCCTTCCGCCCAAGTGGTGGCTGACGGACCTGACTTACCGGAACCTGTCTGTCGATCCGCGCGTGTACTTCGCCTCCGATCCGCTTGCGGCAGGCGAGAAGGCCGATCTGGGACTGCCAGAGGTAGGTTTCGCAAGCAGGGTCCGAATGGTAGACTCCCTCTCCGACCTGTTGGGCAGTCACGAACTACAGGTAGGGGACATCGTCTACGGAGTCGACGGGGTGACCGCAGATGAGGTGGCGGACACGCCGGAACTGCACATCAAGCTGCGCAAGCAAGCAGGGGAGACCGTGACACTACAGGTGTTGCGCGCAGGCGAGCGCCTGGAACTCCCCCTCAAGACAAGCAGGATGAGCTTCCGCAAATGAGACTCGCCGTTCGCCTCTCGCTGGGTGCCGTGCTCGCGACGGGCCTTTGGGCCGGAGAGTGGTCCGCCCCTGTTGAGGCCACAGATCGCTCTGGGACCGCTCTGGTCACTTGCCGTGCCCGCTTGGCCGGGGGGCACTTGGTCGTGGAACTGCACGCCAAGGCTGGCTGGCACGTCTACGCGATGGACAACGAGCGCCGCGCGAAAGAGGCGCTGGCCGGGAGGATGTCGCTAGGAGTCGAAGAGAGCACGGATGTCGTTGTGGAGGAGGGCTTGCGGATTGCAGGACCGTGGCTGCAGACCGAGCCAAAGGACTTCTCCCAGCCGGAGCTGCGCTGGTACTCCTACGGATTCGAGGGCGTCGCCGTGCTGGCCGCGCCCGTTGAGAGAACGGGCGGCGAGACAGGAAAGGTGTCCGTGCGGGCCCAGGCCTGCGATGCCGCCAGCTGCATTCGGGTAGACGCCGACCTCGCTGTTCCGCTAGCGGGTCAGGGCGTCGATGCGTTCTCGACCGCCGGGCTTATCCAGGTCCGCCGCTAGTGAGCCGCGCGCACCCCGTCACCAAGTCGGCGGATCTTCGTGTCGGCCCGGCTCTCTCTCGACCCTGACGGTCCGTCGCTCTCGGTACGAGCGGTAGGCGGCCTGGACAACCTCCACAGCCCGGCGCCCGTCATCGCCTCCTGCGACAGGAGGGCTTCCCTCCACGATCGAGCGCTGGAATGAGAGCAACTGTTCCTGGAAGGTGTCCACCCTCGGGGGCCACAAGCTGATCCATCCCGCCTGCAGCTCGCCCCACCAGCGGTCCGGCCTCGCCAGCGCCAAAACGCTTGGCGGCAGGGCTGTCTCGGGGCTCTGATCTAGGTAGATCGACACGGGCGCGGATTGGTAGGGGCCAGTGATGAAGGCCGAGCATCCCAGCGTGGCCTTGGTTCCGAACAGCATCATCGGCGAAGCGAACGCCCGCGAGAACCTATGCCAATTCAGCGAACCGATTGCGCCGGACTGCATTCTCAGGGTCAGAATCACGCTGTCGTCGAGATGGTGGCTCGGCAGAAAGCTGGCCATCTCGCACGACACTTCGGCGACAGGACCGAACAGGTCCAAGATCTGGTCGATTCGGTGTTGGCCAACGTCGATCAGCGTGAAGCCCCCGCCGTCTCGGGTGCTGAAGCGATAGTTCTCCACCCCGCCAGGTATGACGTCCATGGGCTCGCAGATGACCCCGCTGAACGCCTTCACTTCCCCGGCCGCACCACTGGCCAGAACTTCCTTCACGCAGCGATGCTCGGAACTGAACCGATGGTGAAAGCCCACCTGCAGGACAAGGCCGCGCCGCTCGGCGCGCGCTGCCATTTGCTCCGCGTCTCGCAACGTGAGCGCGACAGGCTTTTCGCACAGCACGTGGCGGCCTCGCTCGAGCGCGACATCGCACTGCTGGCGGTGGAACGCGTTGGGCGACGCAATCAGGACGGCCTCTACGCCGTCGGCCTCGACGGCCTGCTCCGCTGAATTGGCGATCTTGGGGATGCCGAACAGTCGGGCCGCCCGCGCGGCTGCGCGCCGGTCAGGGTCGAACAGGGAGACGGCCCGCCCACCCAAGGCACGAAGGGCAGGTAGGTGGCGGTCCACAACCACCGCTCCGGCTCCCAGCACCGCTAACTTCAGCGAGAGTTTGCCGTTCCCCCCGATCATCGTCAAGTCCCGATTATCCCAGCCCGGGTGCGAGGTCGCGCCGAGCGACCGGGCCCACGTAACCCTGCGCTAGACTCGAATCTCACGTCGGCGCTCAGATTGGCTGGCCTTGAGGGCGGCATTGCACAAGTACATCGTCATCGGCCCCCAAGCTTCCGGGAAGTCCACACAGAGCCGGATGCTCTCGGACCGCTTTGATTTCGCTCACATATCGGTCGGAGAGATCATCCGCTGGCACTTGGAGCACCGAACAAAGATCGCTGCGCGTATCCGTCAAATCCTCAACACAGGCAATCTTATTCCGGACGAGATCGTGCTTGAGCTGATGCGGCGCAGGATTCAGCAGCACGACTGGAACTACGGATTCGTGCTGGACCACTTCCCGCGCACGAAGGGACAGGCCGACTACCTCCGCCAGACCTGGGACGTTGACAAGGTCATCTACCTCGACCTGCCCGACGATCTGGTGACCGAACGCGTAATGCAGCGTGCCGAGGAGGGCTGGGGTTCCGGGTACACGAAGCGTGCCGTCTCGAATCCCAACGTGTTGCGCCGCAGGCTAGCGAACTATCACCGCCGCACTCGGCCGATCCTACGTGCCTTCGACCGCACCGGGATCTTGGTGCACGTCGATGCCCGGGAATCCATCTCGGGCGTGTTCTCCCGGATCACCCGAGCACTCGGGCTGCTTGCCGGGCCGATCTAAGGCTCCCGCCGGAAGTTCCGTTCAGGGCCGCTTGGATCGCGTCCACTCGTATTCGACGCCCCCGTCGACGTTGTGGAGGCGGAAGGCTATGGACGATACCTCCCCGTCCTTGGAGACTGCAGCCGAGGCAAAGCCTCCGCCCACGCGGTGGAAGCGGTGGTATTGCGGATCCTCACCGGGTGTGCCGCCCGCGTGCTCGTCAGTCGCCGGGCCGCTCGAGAACTCTTGGACGCCGGTTTCCGGATGCACCGAGTGGTATTGCCAGTGGCGGTCGCCGCAGACGATGAAGAAGTCCTCCGGAAGGTTGTCCTGGACCCACCGCCGGAACTCGTCGCCCTCGCTCTTGAAGGCCACATTCGCGTGGTTGTCGGCCTTGTTGGTGCGGTCCGGTCCGACGATCGGGGTCGGGCTCACCAAGACCTTCCAGTCGGCGTCGCTGGCCAGCAACGTCTCCATCAGCCAGCGCTTCTGCTCCGCGCCCCAGATGGTCTTGTCGGGACCGTCCGGCATCGTGTTGGGCGAGCGGAAGTCGCGGCCCTCCACCACCCACACCTGCAGGCCCTTGCCCCAGCGGAACGTGCGATAGGGCTTCTCACTCATGGGCACTTGCTCGGCGTAGACCTGGAGGCCCTGCTCCCAGCTGAAGGTGCCCATATAGCGCCTCGACATCCCCGGCCAGTTGTCGTTGTGGTAGGAATCGTGGTCATCCTTTTCCCAGTACCCGGGCACGCTGAGGTGGAAGCGGACAAGGGAAGGGAAGCTGTACATGCGGTGCCAGTGGAAGCGCGCTAGGTCGATCGACGTGACCAGCGGGGCGTCGCTGTCGTAGTACACCGTGTCGCCGGTCGGCACGATGAACTTGGGCGCCAGATCCAGCATGGATTTGTAGATCTTGAATCCATCCGGCGCATCATGGTCATGGTTGGCCTGGCCAGTAACGGCGGTAAAGGTGACGTCGGCGTACTCCTGTGCCGGCGGCGCCGTCTCGAAGCGCCCGTTCACGGGCCTGTGGAGGACCGTGCCGTCGAGGCTGCTCGTCTCGGACTCGAAATAGTACACGGTCCCAGGCTGAAGCCCTGTCAGGCGAAAATGATGGGTGAAGTCACTCTCGGCGCGCGTCTCCTGCCACTCGGTCTCGACAGCGTCGAAGAGGTTGACGTTGTCGGCGTACCGCAGCCGGACGAGAGCGGCTGCCCCCGGAACGGACGCCTGCAATTCCTGCGGGTCGAGAGATGGCGGCAGCGGTTCACCATCCGCCGGTTTGTTGGAGCGTCTCCGTATCGGCGTCCCGTCTGCCCTGCGCTCCGCATCCGCAGTGGTGCGGGTCCAGACGATGGCAGACTCCGCCGTCACTTCTCCGACCTTCACCCCGGTCGCCTGTCGGGACTCTTCAAGGCGGGTGACCCCGGGCCCGCACCCGGCTAGCGCCAGGGCGGCGGTGAGGAGAGGCAGTAACGTCAGCGGCATCGCCGTACATCTTAGCGATTGAGGCCTGCCCTCAACCTAGCGAGCTGGCGTTCGAGAGACCGCACCCGGCTGGCAAGGCCCAGCTGCGCTGTTGCGCAATCGCATTCGGGTGGTTGGGTCTCAAGCTGGATGACGCGCACTTCGAGCCGGTCCAGCTTGGCCTCGGACTCCAGCGCCAGCCTTCCCGAGCCTGGGTCCTGCGCGACCGGGTCGGGCCGGTGCACGGCCTCCTCCTCCAGCGCGGCTAGGCGCTCCTCAATCTGCTCAAACCGCTCGTCGAAGCTTGCACGCCGGGGGGCTTGCGCGTGGGCGAACAGTGCGACCAGGATTGTCGCGGCGGCCACGAGAGAACCGACGCTTCGTACAGGCATAGCATTTCCTCCGCTGTGAGTTTCGCACAGCGTCGGAAGCCTGCGTGGCGGGTGGGAAGCGGCTATTGGATGCTGAGCATCCGATCGATCGCGCGCTGTGCTTTGCGTGCCGTGCTCGGCTCGACGGTGACCTCCACTTCGTCAGTCTCGAGCGATGTCAGCAGCTTCTGGAGCGTGTTCATCTTCATGTACTCGCAAACGGCCTCCGGACTGACGGCGTAGAACTGCTTCTCAGGTACCTGCCGCCTCAGCCGATACACCATGCCCATCTCTGTGCCCACGATGAACTCCGGGGCAGAGGACTCCAGCGCGTGATGCAGCATGCCTTCGGTCGAGAGGAAGAACGCCTTCTGGTAGGGCGAGTTCCCCTGCATCACCTTCGACATGCAGTGCGATGCGCAACCGCACTCTGGATGAATCAGCAGTTCGGCCTCTGGGTGCCGGTCGAATGCCTCTTCGAGAGCGCTTTCGCCGATCTTTGCGTGCACGTGGCAGAAGCCGTCATAAAGGTCGACCAGCGAAGCGTCGACCGCGCTGCACTGGGAGATCGACACGGATCCGAGGAATTTGTCGGGCAGGAAAAGGATGCGGCGCCCCGGATTTGCGCGCGCCGCATGGTCGAGGACCTGTGCCGCGTTGCGGGACGTGCAGATGTAGTCGCTCATCGCCTTGGTCGCGGCATCGGTGTTCACGTACGAGATCACGACGCCGTCCGGGAACCTACGCTTCCAAGCCTGCAGGCGGGCATGGTCGATCGAATCCACTAGGGAGCACCCGGGTCTGGCCGGCATGTAGACCTTGCAGCGGTCCCCGAGGATGGTCTTGGCCGTCTCCCCCATGAACCAGACCCCGCAGAAGTCCACGCGCGGGGCGGTCTGCTGCGCCACGTACCGGCTCAGGCCCAGCGAGTCGCCGACTTCTGCAGCCACCTCCTGAAGCTCGGGGAACTGGTAGTTGTGAGCGACGATCAGGGACCTCTTGTCTCGGGCGAGTTCGGCCACCCTGCGCGCGGTGTCGACAAGTTCCCTGGTGAACTCTCGTGTGTAGCGGCCCGGGTACAGGTCTCCCGCAGCGCGATTGAAGGTGTCATACCAGCGGTCGTACGGTAGTTGGTCCATGCGGTTATCCTCCAGCCGATGGTCAGCCACGCGCATTCCGGCTGCCCTGCCGGCCAAGTCCCCCTTCGTCAGACCTGGAAAGACTTGCCGCAGCCGCAGCTCTTGCCGGCATTGGGGTTCTTGAACAGGAACCTCTGCTCCAGCAGCGTCTCAACGTAATCCAGCGTCATTCCGTCCAAGAAGCGGAAGCTCTTCGGGTCCACGCAGAGCTGCGCACCCGCCGCATCGAATACTGTGTCGCTCGGTCGCGGCGTTCGCTCGTAACGGAACTTGTACTGCAGCCCGGAGCAGCCGCCCCCGATTACTCCCAAGCGCAGGAACCCGCCGGGATTCTCGCTCGAGAGCATTCCGCGGATTCTCCGCGATGCGCTTGGCGTCACCTCGATCATCGCCTTAACCCCATCATAACGCGAGCCCTCACGTTCCGGCCTTGCTGCTGGCCAGTACAATGGCTCTAGCGAGGCTTGAGGACCTTGATCGACAGGCATGGGCGACCGCTGGACGACCTGCGGATCTCCGTCACGGACCGGTGCAACTTTCGGTGCACCTATTGCATGCCGCTGGAGCGCTACGACTGGATCGAGCGCTCGGAGATCCTGAGCTTCGAAGAAATCCGGCGCGTCGCGGCGGTCTTTGCCCAGCTTGGCGTGCGCAAGGTGCGCGTGACCGGGGGCGAACCCCTCCTGCGGGTGGATCTCGAGTCGCTGGTCCGCATGCTGGCCGAAATCGAAGGGATCGAAGATACATGCCTAACCACCAACGGCTCTTTGCTCGCCCCTAAAGCCGAGGTCCTCAAGAGAGCAGGCCTGCGGCGCGTCACCGTGAGTCTCGACTCTCTTCGACCGGAGACTTTCTCCCGGATGGCCCAAAGGGGGAGCTTGGAGAATGTCCTCGACGGCATTGACGCAGCGTTGAGCGCGAGTCTCCTTCCCCTGAAGCTCAACGTAGTGGTCGAACGCGGCGTCAACGATACGGAGATCCTGGACCTTCTGGAATTCGGCCGGCAGCGGGGAATCGTCGTCCGTTTCATTGAGTACATGGATGTCGGGACGGTCAATCAGTGGTCCTCCTCCAAACTGGTCTCTAAGGCGGAGATTCTGCGCCGCATCCGCCAGGCCCATCCGTTCGAGCCGGACGGTCACCCACGGGGAAGCGCCCCGGCCCAGCGCTTCCGCCTTTCCGACGGGAGCGGTGTCTTCGGCGTGATCGCCTCGGTGACCGAGCCCTTCTGCGGTGCATGCACCAGGGCCAGGCTCACCGCTGACGGGCGGCTGGTGACCTGTCTCTTCTCGGCGCAAGGGCATGACCTGAAGAGGCTGCTCCGATCCGGGGGGACGGATGAGCAGCTGCGCCGCAGGATCGCTGCCATCTGGAGGTCCAGGAGCGACCGCTACTCCGAGCAGAGGCTCGAGGCGATTTCTTCGGGGAGCGGCTACAGCCCCTTGGCTGTTCAAAAGATCGAGATGATCAGTCTGGGCGGGTGACCGCGCCGCCGGTTTCTGCCAGTCTCAGGCATCCACGTGACAGTGGAAGCGCAGGTCCATCGCCAGCTTGTGCTTCCCAGCGAGGTCGTCGGACAGGCTACGCATTGCCGCAGCGGTCAGGGGCTCAACGTTTCGGGCCGCTGCCACATTCTCGCGCAGCTGTTCCAATGTGGGCATTCCCACGACGGCACTGGTAACCGGCAGCGTCAGGGCATAGCGCAGCAACGACTCAATGCCGGCCTTTCCGGGGCCGGAACCGACCAGCGCGTCTTGGCCAGTGACCTTCATGGCAAGCACACCCATTCCCTTTCGCACGGCCACGGGCAAGGCGACTGTCTCAAAGCTGTCTTCGCGCGCGTGGGCGACGGGGTCGCGCGAGTTCTCGCTGCGTCCTTGCATGGCCGCATTCAGCGCCATTTGGGTGCAATCGAAATCGTGGCGCTCCAATGCCGTCGCGAGGACGTCCGGATAGCTGTGGCTCGTGATACCGGCAAAGCGGCACACCTTTTCGTCGCGCAGGCGCCACAGGGCGCGGAGTGACCCGGCTTCGATCGCGGCCAGATCGTCCGCCCCTTTCAGGCTGTGGATGTGGATGAGGTCGATTTGGTCTGTCTGGAGCTTTCTTAGGCTCTCCTCCGTACGCCGCATCGCCTCGTCGTAGTCCCGGGTCGCGATCTTGGTGGCCAAGAACACATCCCTGCGGCGATCGGCTATGGCCTTGCCGACCCATGCCTCACTGTTTCCGCGTCCGTAGCTCTGGGCCGTGTCGAAGTAAGTGATCCCGAGGTCAAGGGCCAGCTCAAGCGCTTCGAGCCCTTCGTCCTCAGATCCGTACATTGACAGTCGGCTGCCGCAACCCATCGCAAGCACTGAGGGCTCGGCGCCAGTGCCGCCGAGCTGGCGCACGGGAAGGGAACTGCCGCTCTCGCCCCGGGCCGGAGGCGACCCGGTCGCCGCGACTGCGGCCACTCCTCCCAAGAAACGGCGGCGCGTGAGATCTAAGGACATGACTCGATATTGCTCCTGGCTACCGTCTACCTTAAGACATGGCCGGGAACCACGGGCAAGTGCGCAAGCCGCAAAACCGTCAGCGCTGACCCGGGAAGCGCAGTTGGGGAAGCCGTCCAGGCTTGCGTTTCTGGTCAAGAATCTCGTCGTAGCGCAGCAATGCCGCCAGGTCTCCGCCCCGCTCTACGG
>JAJDWM010000005.1 GCA_022825595.1 Bryobacterales bacterium
ACCGTGCGGGCTACCTCTCGCCCTCGGCTGCCGAAGGCTCTGGCGCCTGGGCTACCGCCGGGTCGCCTTGTGGCTGGGGATTTCGCTCGGCGTGCTGACTGCGGCGGCATCCGTGTTTGCGGGACTGCTCGGACCTGTCGCGATCGCTGCTTGTGCGCTGCTGGTCAGCATGCCGGTCTGGATGACCTGGTGGTGGCTCGCACGTCACGCGTGACGCGGCAGACGCCGTGCCGGACACGCAAACGTTGCCGGTAGCGGCCGAGCGGCGCTGACTTGATCGGATGATTTTGGCATCGGTGATCGGAAGCATTCAGAATCCGCGATCACATGTCTATTGAAACGGTGACCTGATGTCGTCCGCTTGTGCACCCAATGCAGCGCTGCCGCCCCGACTCGTGCCGGATTTCGGAATGATCGGAACAAGCCGTTGCAGGATTCCCGGATTTTCCGTGCCAGTTTCGGTGTCTATTCGTCAGCATCCAGCGCCCACCCTTCGTGACCGTCTGTCCCCGAAACCGTCATGGCGCAGTTCCAGTCAGCCGTCGCTGCCAAGAGGCGGGGTGGATGTCCCGTCTTGCTGGAAGGTGTTGCTCAGGCCCAGGAACGAGCCAATGAAGATGCCCTCGCTGCCGTCGCTCTCCTCGAAGTCGACGCCGCTGAAGCCGGCGATCAGCCTGGGGTTTCCGTCCGTGTCCTGTCGGCTGGAAAGGGCGCCGCCCCACCAGCCCTCGAAAGAGGTGATCGTCCGTTCCGGGTGCCTCAGAGTCAGCCTTTTGCGTTCGAACTGGCCGTCTTTCCCGATGATCGCGGTCGCGAGGTGAAGTTCATAGTCCTTGGCCAAGCCCTGGACGTCCTTCGGATCCCGTCCCAAGAACACGCCGAAATGCGCACGCCTCGTGACGAGATCACCGACGCAGCCGATGCAGCCCCAGAGGGTGCCGTCGGCGAAGTCTGCCTTCAGGACGAGCACGCCCTCGTACTCTTCGATCACGAATTCGCCCTCGTCCTCACCCCAATCGCTTCCGAACGTGTAAGTGTAGAGCCCTCCGGCCTGACCCGTGTAGGCGGCTGTCCCGTCGGCCGGCACTCGCGGAATGACGCCGTGGTCTAATTCCGGACCGTCAATGATTATGTAATCATCCACCTCCTCGAACGAGAGAACCGGAGGATGCTGATCGGGAAAATGGACCCACCAGCCAAACGTCAGGTAGTCTGCGGGGTCGTCCGGATCCCAGCTCAGCAGGGCGTGAGCCACCGACGTGCCCGCCTCCGTCTCCTTCAGGAATGTCAGGGCACGCGCCAGGTGTCCGGGCATGGGAGTCGGGGCAGCCATTCTCCCGATGAGATCTTCGTCGCTGCGGACGGAAGCCTTCGTTCCGTCATCCAGCGTCAAGAAGAACCGCAGCGTCTGGCCGTCGAATTCCGTATTCTTCTCGAGACTGAGTCCGTCCGGTTCCTTCTCGGCAGTGCAGGCAGCCAGCGCCAGCGTTACGCAAAGCGAAACCAGGACGACCCTGACGACGGATGCACCCGACCCGGAACAATTGGACCGCGAGTCGCGCATCGTGCGGGCGCCGCGCGTTCCGGTACATCGAGCCGACCGTGGTGGAACCGTACGATCAACGGAGAAGACTGCATTGGACATGCCGTCCAGATGCGTCCCGTGGCGGCCCCAGTCAAGGAACTTGATCGTGGAACGCCGCGCAGGCAGAAGATCCTGCGAACTTGCGCCAGGGTGAGGTTCTGCGTCGGTGCGAGATACTCTCGTGCTTCTGCAGGTGCTGCGAACTACCGGTGAGCGGTGGACGACGCGGAATGCGATCAGTGAACTGGTGGTGGCGAGTTGACTGTTTCACGCGGCTGGACGCTGCTTGTGGCGCGACAGTTGTCCTGTGCGTCGTTCATTATCAGCGAACCGTGCCTGCGCTCGTCCACCATGATGACCTGGACGGATCTTGGGGCGGCGACTACTGCCCTCATTCTCTCCTGCGCCATTCGTTCGACCGATGGGAAATGAGGCAAACGATGTCCTTGCAAGTCCGGGAGTGAACGGAACCGCCGACCGCTGTCGGAAGGCTGCGGCCCCGCTACCGTGCCGCTCCGAAAGCAGCCGAGAGGTCGGGGTGCTCCAGAACCCCGGCAGCACCCTTATGGCGCGCGCCAACGAACACACCTGTCACCATGCCTGGATCGTCCCCGGCAGCGAAGGTCGAAACGAACATTTCGGTTCCCGTTTCCGTTCTCACCCCAATGGTGTAGCCAAGATCGCCATCGCCCCAGCGACGACCGCTGCCTGGCAGGCCGGGATGGGTTTCCTGTGCCCAGGATTCGAGTTCCCTGAAATCGGCCCGACCCTGCAGGCTTGACATGTTGATGCCAATCTCCGCGTCTCCGGCTACCGTGCGGCCCGCGCCGGTGAAGCCCAGCAGTGATCCGATCCATGTTGCCCTGCGCTGTCCGGCGATCTCCGGATTGTTCCGAAGCCGTGTTGCCGGCACGGCCCCCCAAGCCCAGGGCCTGCCCAATCCGTTGCGATATCCGGTGCCGAATTGCACGGTGTCTGCATTCGTCCCGCCAAGGCTGGCTTGGCCA
>JAJDWM010000309.1 GCA_022825595.1 Bryobacterales bacterium
GAGGTCGTCGTTGCGGCGGAACGGAGCGGCCCGTCCGTGGCGGTCCCAGTCGGGCTTGCACACGACCTGATGGACGCCGCGCTTCTCGGCCCAGCTTGCGGCGATGCGCTCGACGCCCGGGCCGCCGCCGTGCACGAGGACCATATCCGCATACTTCGCACGGACCTTGTCGAGCCTGTTGAAGACCGCGGCGGGGTCCGTGATGTCCTTGCCACCGGTGACCGCCACCAGGGTTCCTTCGGGCAGGTGCGCCTGGGTCTTGCGGTCCTTGCGAGCGCGCATGAAGTCACGGGCGTCGATGGCCGCGGAGGTGAGCTTGCCGGTCTGGCTGGTGTGCGATCCGCTGCGGGGCCGCCATGTCTGTCCGGTCGCGTTCAGGTAGTCTTCGGCAGCAGCGTCGCGCATGCGCTCGAAGGCGTCGCGGCGAGCTGAGAGGTTCTGCACCCGGTCGGTGATGAGCTCGAGCTCGCGGGACTTGATCTCGGAGCCGTCCTGCTCGTGCTGGAGGTCACGCAGGCCGGGGATGAGGCGGTCGGCTGAGCGGTCGAGGCGCTGGGTCTGGGCGTCGATTTCCTTTATAGAGGGTTCCCTACCGGGCCGACGCAGGCTGACGCAGGCCGACGCGAACCGAGCGGCAGTCCATAAACTACTGTTTTATATAATGAAATACTGACCGCAAACAAACGGGTGACAGGCTGTGAGATTCTGTGAGACTCAGTGCCAAAACGTCGATTCAACACTATTTCAACACCGATGCCGGGACTCATAACCCGGCGCAACCGTGTCCCTCGATGGCGCGAAAATCGCGGTCCTCAATGTCTTTGGCGATCACCCCTCAGGGCTTTCAAACTTTCTGATCAGGAAGTTGCAGGCACTTGGTAGAAGCGGAGGACTTCTCCAGGGAGCACTATCATGGCAAGGAAGCAGGACGTATCACCGGGCGCGCCGGAGTTGCCAATCTGGAAAGAGTGAGTGCTGTGGGTCATCAAGGAAATTGCCACGCCGGCGAAAGCATTCGCGCAGTGGCCTCTCTCTCGCATACCCCGCCCAGATACGATGGCTCTTGGCGGATGGGGGGAAAGTGCGCACGGAGTTGCATGGCGTCATTGGTAAGTTGGATAGAATCCGAGTTTCGGCTAAGGTACTCCCCGGCACTAACACGTTTCTCTAAGCAGGTGCCCCCGACGATAGCACAATCAGCGGGGGCCTTCTTCGGAGTGCAGTACCAGGCGATGGGCGGTTCGCTCGATCGCGATGATCTGTCTGCCCGAGTTGGAGGTGAGAGGAAGCTAGGTGCGACGGATGGCGGTTCCTATGCCCTCAAACATTCGCGACATGTTTTGTGACCATCGCACGGCCACCGACTTGGAATTCAATATTGGTGTGAGCGTAATTGTAGGCGTGCCCTTGCCCAAAGATGGCGGCGAAGCCCTGAAGCGGGTTCACGAGGCCGCCAACGAAGGACGCGTCGAGGCCCAGTTCCTGCTGGGTGCGATGTATGATGATGGCTTCGGTGTACCGCAGGATCGTGGACAAGCTGCAAAGTGGTACCGAGAAGCCGCAAACCGGGGCAACCATAGGGCCCAAAATAACTTGGCTGAGATGCATCGCAAAGGCGAGGGTGGTTTTTCGCGGGATACACGAGAAGCGGTCAGATGGTACCGAGAGGCTGCGGAACAAGGCAACGATAAGGCCCAAAACAATCTCGGTGCGATGTACGCGCTGGGTCAAGGCGTATCGAGGGATTACCGAGAAGCCGAAAGCTGGTTTCGCAAGGCTGCTGACCAAGGTAACACCACGGCTCAGAGCAATCTCGGCGCGATGTACCGGGACGGCGAGGGCGTTACACAAGATGTTCAGAAGGCAACGAGGTGGTACCGAGAAGCAGCGGAGAAGGGTCACACTGAGGCCCAGGTGGCCCTTGGCGTGATGTACGCCGACATGTACTTCCGGCGGGAGGGCATCCCGAAGGACGATCGTGAAGCGGGAAGGTGGCTTAGGGTTGCCGGCGAGCAGGGAGAAGCCAGCGCTCTGGCTGCCCTCAGCGTGATCTACCTGCGTCGCGATGCGGGAGTAGTGACTTGGGGCCAACCCAAAGACCAGCGAGAAGCAATGAAATGGCTTAGTGTGGCCGCCGAAAAGGGGTATGCGGAGGCGCAATTCGTTCTCGCTACCTTTTACCACAAAGGCGTGATCTCAAGATGGTCCCGCCAGACAGCAAGATACCGTAAGGCCGTAAGGTGGTATCGCGCGGCCGCCGAGCAGGGGCATGTCGAGGCTCAAGCCTTGTTGGGCGTGATGTATGATCGTGGCTTAGGGGTGTCGCAGGACTCCCGGGAGGCTGAAAGGTGGTATCGTAAAGCCGCTGATCACAGTGCCGAGAAACGGGTCTAGAGGCTTTGGCGTTTCTGGAGAGGCAGTCGGTGGACAGATAGTCAGGTTGAGCGTTGCCGCCTTCCGCCGAAGGCTGTGCTGAATTCCAGGACAGCCGACATTACCCCCTCTGGTTCCTCGGATACAATGACCCATGTCGGACGTCCGCTAGATATCGGTTAGCCTTTCCCCTGATTGTCGTTGCCGTTCCAGCGGCCAACGCCATTATCGTGTCCTCCTTCGTGCGAGTATTGCAAGGGGCTTAAGGACGAGCCTCCATGGCTGTGCCACTACTTCTTCTTCCGGGGCTTGTGCTTCGTGTTGCCCAGGGCGCTACCAGAGATGGACTTTACGGTCTTGGAGGTCCCCTTGCTGGCGAGCAACTTCCCGGCTTTACTCGCCACTCTTTTTGACGTTGTGGAATGGCCCATGTGATTTTCCTCCTTCCTGTGACGGATGCTTTCGTGCGTCAGGGCCTAATGTACCATCTACCGCTTGCCACCGAAACCGGCCGCCAAGTCATCGCGCTCCAGCACGCCGGTCATGTACTCGTGGGAGTGGCCCGCGAACATGCCCGTTACTGTTCCCGCATCTCCTGTTCCGTCCTGGATGAATCCGTTACTGATCACCACCACGCCGTAGGTCAGGTCGCCATCGCTCCATCTGAGGCCGGAGCCTACACGTCCAGGCGCTTGTCCCGCGCGCCAGTATTCCATGCCGGTGAAGTCCAGGTCGCCACCGAGGGTGTCGAGGTCGATGCCGAGGCGTGCCGCGGCGCCCACCACCTCGTTTGCTGGCGTAAGGCCGACCATGCGCCCTCGCCAAGTCACGGTGCCCATGAGGGTTGGATTTTCGGCCAAGAGGTTGTGTGTCGTATGCCCCAGATTGGAGGCCCAGGGGTCTGCGTCTCCAATGAGCCGTGCCACACCGAAGCACACGACTTCATCCAGGCACCCTCCGACCTCGTAGCCCCTGGAGCCATCCCGCAACCACTCCGCATACGACTCGGGATCGTAGAACGCGCGCAGGCCCCACAAGTCAAAGGGGAGCATGATCGTGGGACCGAGTTCGGGACGGTCGTAGATGGTCGAAGCCATCACGCTAAGAGCCGGGAGATCGTAGTGTCCCCCGAACCCAAGGCTATGGAGAATTTCATGGACAATCACCTGAAGGAGAGCTTCTTCCCCCTGGACACTCGAATCGATGAATACCTGAGAGCCGTAGCGTGAGTCCACATCGTAGAGTCGCACCGCGAACCCCAGGGCATGTGTCAGATCCGCAGGGATGATCCAGTCCCGTCTCCAGGTTGACCTTGACGACTGCTCCACTCGAATCACGCCGCCGGGCGGTGGTCCTATGGATGACGTGTAGGTGTTCTCATCCATCCCGATCTGAAAATCGTTCGGCAAAGCCGAGTTGATGATCTGGACCGCCTTGAACACCAAACCAAAGAACCGATCATCGCGCCCGTGAGGCAACTGGACGAAGGGTGGTGAGGTGAAGGGCTTCGTAGCATCCACTGTGGTCAAGTATTCCTTGACCACGTCCGCGACCCAGGGTAGTGGCACTGATTCTCCTGAGACGACAAGAGTGTTCCCGTGTCGGTTCTCCGTGAAATCTTCCACACCTACATCCACGGGCGTTCCGATCAACCACCAATCGACGCCTTCTTCCAACTTCCGGTAGCTTCGTATCCATGGAGCATTGCTTGTGTCCCTGTAAAGCGACGGAATTGGTGTCCTGGGTGGTGGGGCGACTCTTCTCCCCGAAGGGCGATCAAGTTCTTGGGCAATGCGAAGCGCAGTGCCTACCGCGGCCCCGCACCCGCTGAGAAACAGCACCACGACGAGCGCCCCGAGGGCGCGGATCACTCGCTGCCCCCTTTCGGCCCCTTGGCCGCTTCTCGAGCTGCTTGGGCCGGCGTCATGCCTTGGGCGACGTAGCGGTTGAAGGCTTCGTGGGCCTTCTCCCAACTCCCCCAAGCCTTCGCGGCTTCAGCGCCTGGACCGACACCAGGAACACCAGGGGCCACCTCCCCGGCCGCGCCAACCAAGTAGCGAGGCCCTGCCCCGCATGACGACAGACCGACGACCAACAGGACAACAAGAATGAGAGAACGGATCATGGCACACCTCCTTGGGTTGGAAGCCATGACCCGGCGAGGGTGCCGGGCCAGTGCGACGACCACAACAGAGGTTGTGAAAGTTCCGCGTATTCACCCCGGCGCCGGGAGCTACCCATTGCCGTGAATCGGGCTGTTGTATTCCGCGAAAGGCCCGACATGGGCCTCTGTGCGGTCGTCGCAGGTGGGACGGTAGGTCAGGGGAACAGGGGTTGTCAAGCGGGAGACGATCTTGACGGGTTCTGGGCGGACAGCTAGGCTCCCATAAATGACAACGCCATCCCCGTGGGAGGGATAGCGCCTGGCCCGGAGGGCCACAAGGTCGGTGTTCGTTCGCCAACGACACCTTCCTTGAACGGGATTCGTTTACACCGTCAAGCCCTCCTTGACCCACAGGAGGGTGCCATGAAGAACTACGGCATCAAGGTGCTGGTCGGCAATGACGACCGCGACATGGAGAAGGTGCGCGCCGTGCGCTCAGAACACGAGATCGACCAGTTGATCATCCAGACTCAGGACAAGTTGATCAACGCGCTTCAGGATCGGTTGGCGATGGCCGGAGTGCGCCACGAAGGAGAACGCGATGCCCTATAAGCCCCCTGATGAAGTCGGCGACTACGGCGACTGGACGTTCGGTAAGGTGATCTACAATGGCGGTCGGGATGGATGGTCCGTTGCCGAGGGAACTTGGTGCGAAGAGCGTGCCCTTGGGATCAGATGGAACGGAGGAAACACCGGCACTGTGGTCAGTTTCCCGAAGAGTAGCCGACGGGCAGTATGGTTCATCGTTCCCACCGAACTGCAAGGAGTGGTGGAAACGGTCGCGAGAATGATGGAGCAGTTAAGGCGTCTACGCGACCGGGTTTGACGATGCCGCCAAATCAGCGAAACGACGCTACCCGGTCTTCTTCCACCTGGCTGCCGCGGCGTTCCTGGCGATCTCCTTGCGGCGTTCCGGTGTCAGAGTCACGGCGCGGGCCTCTCCGCCCTTGGCCTTCCCGGACTGAGGTTCTCAATCCTCGACATCGCCGACAGCGATGTCCGTGATGAGCTTCCCCAGCTCATTCACATCCTTCGGTCTCCGTTTCATGCACGATCCTCCATGGTCGGTATCCTATACGAGGGGAACGAAGTCAAGGTTGAGTCAAGAGCGGCGGATTTCAAAGTAGACCACTACCCAATACTGGAATGAGCCCGAATTGGCCCGAATTGGCCCGAATTCCGGCTCTATAATCGCTTCCAGCGAGCACCTCGACCATGACCTGTGGTTGCAACCAATCCCTTGGCCTTGAGCGACGCCAAGTCTCCCCTCAATCGTCGGATATCCAGCTCTGCCAGCCGTGCGTGGATCTCACGCAACGACAAGGATCGCTCTCCTTGTTCGAGCAGCGCAAGGATCGCTCGCTGACTAACTGTGAAGTGTTCCAAACGCGGCGAAAATGACGCGGTGCCCTCCGCGTGAAAGCGGGCAGAAAGGTCAAGGCGCTTCCCGTGTCGGAAACACACGGTTACACAGCCTGCTGCGTCTTCTATCTCTGGCGGCCGTAGACCCGCCGCAGTCGCACCGGCTGCCATTTTCAGGGTGCCAGTTCCCCACTCTTCGATGATGCCCCGGTGGTAAAAGGTGTTGGCGATTAAAGGGTTCCAGGGTTGGGATGAGTGCGGCTTGAACAATAGCTCCGGCGTCAAGCCGAAGTGAAGCGTACCCGAGGAGGTGACCTCCAGGCGATCGTCATAGATCGCCAAGCCCACCGACCCGCCGCCGATGGCATAGTCGCGATGGCACAATGCATTCGCAATGGCCTCACGCACCACCAGGAGCGGATAGAGCGGTTCGTCGATGCGTTCGAACCGATCAGCTTCAAACCGGCTGGCGATGGGGTTGTGGTCGCGCACGAAATGTTCCGCATCCCTGAGCAGCTTGAAGGCGTGGCCGTGAAACTGGCGATTATCCAGGAACTCGCTACGATCATCGCCGCGGAACCGGGCGACCCGGAGCAGACATTGCGGCATGTCGAATCCGATACGCTCCGCCTTGCCGAACAAGACAACGGCAGCGCGCCACAGAATCCCGTTCCGGTAGAGCTTGAGACCTCGCAGCAGATCCACCGGATCCCGGGTGCCGGGATCGTCCATGCGTCCTTTCTGGACCGCCTCATACACCGTTCGTTCAATCTCCTCGATATCGAGATCATCTACCGACCATTCCACGGCGGGTTGGTTCTCCCAACGCTGGTCGCTATGCAACCGCTCCAAGAGCATGTGGTTGTATTCTTCAGCCGACATTCGGACGGTTGTATTGCCCAATCGACGGTAGGCTTCGCCCCGATACCGGTACGGCTTGGTGGCGCCGGTGCTCACGCGAACCATGACGACCGCCCGATCTGGAGTCACCCGAACTCGTTTGATCGATGGAAAGGCTGGCGGGTCGATTTGTCGCAACTCCTCGCTCACTTCCTCGATAGTCCGGTCGCTCACCTGTTGGCCGATCACTTTGCCATTCGGGTTCACGCCAAACAGCAGTTGGCCGCCGTTCTGGTTGAGCATCGCACAGACCGTCTTGGTGGCCTCACGGCGCAACTTGGTCGTGCTCTTCATCTCCAGGGTCTCCGATTCCCCGGACGCAACCATCGCTGTGATCTCGTCGGCGGTCATGCTTGTCTCTCACCTTGATCGCGACCCTCGTCGGCGAAGAGGCCTGGCAGCCGAGCGACGATACGGACGGTTTCCACGCTGACGTACACGATGCGACGAATGGTCGTGATGCCGTCGCGTGGATCGTCAAACCAGCCGTTGGGGTCGTTAATGATGCCGCTCTCCCGGTCGTGAGTGATGCGGTAGCGGTCGATGAACCACTCCAGCGGGGTGCGCCCGTTTACGGAGCATTTTCAGCAACTACCGTTTACCTCGGAAGAAATTACGGGTTTATCGTGAGGCGCCGCGACCGCAACCACGAATAGTTAACTGCGGCGCTTACTCCAATGGCCCCGATTTGGAGCAAAGAACCTAACGTCATGTGTCCTGTGTTCAAAACCATTGCGGCAACACCAATGCTTACGGACCCACTGGCAACGCCCAGAATGCCCGCACGGGCCTTGTCCAACATAGATGCCCTGAACCATACGGGCAGGATTAGGGTCACCGCCAGCATGTGTTGAATGGCGAGCCGTGTAGAACTTCTCCATCCCATCACCTCGACGAAACCGTATGTGAAGATTGTGGCGAATAGGACGAAGAGCACCGAGACAAAGACTTGAATGAAGATCATCCCCGTTCGAGACACGACGCACCCCCTGTCCACATCCGGGCTTGACAATCGGGGGGCTGGCGAGTTGCCTCCCCACCGCCACTACCGCTTCTTCATTTCTGATTCGAGAACGCCAAACACCACATGAAGGCTGTCGAAGTGGTCATTCCCTCCTTGACGATGTAGTTGTCCAACTCGTCTAGCGGCCTCCATCGCCTTTTTTCGGATGGATTTCGGTAGCCCAGAGAACTGCTCTTCCGTGTCCGTTAAGGTAGATTTCAGATGTTCCTCGAAGGTGTCTTCGGCAACTGAAAGCAAATCCCGTGCAGCGTCTAGTCCGTTCGTTTGAGCTATGTGAAGGATGAGTTGTATCTGCATGAACTTCAGGGCAAGGACTTGGCCTCTCGCTAGGTACACGTGTCGGCTCTTTGCCGTAATGCTGTGCTCCTGCCCATTAGCCAAACTCGCCACGGAGGAACAGAGAACAAAGATCATCAATCCAGATAGCAAGAAGCGCATTGCGATTACCTCTTCTCGGCAACAGCATACTCCATGCGCTGCATGGAGGCTAGCGGAGGGCGCCACCCCCCGGCCCCCGGACACAGATACGGCACGACGCAACGCCGGTTCGGACCTGCCGCCGCGCCGCGCGGCGGCAGAGGCATGAGCGCCGGTCTGTCCCGGGCGTCTGGAAGCGCACGGTCACCCGCGGCCGTCAACCGCTTCGCGGCTCTCCGCTCCGCTACGGTCTTCGGTGACTGCCGCGACCGGCCGTGCGGATCGCACTTGCAGGACAGCCCAAGGGCTAGCCGCTCGACCAAGACCAACGTGCGCCGCTCCGTTGTCGTCGTGGGCCGGACTCGTGACCACCGCATCGATCACGCGCCCGACGCGGAGCACAACGCCGAGTAGCGCACCGGCCACAGCGGTCGGGACGCCGCTGCGGGAACTCGCTTCGACACCGCTCGGCACCGAGGCGGCGGACAGCCCGGCGGGCGGCTGACGCTCGAGACAGGGTTGCCCTCACGCTGTTCGGGAGACGGAGCGGCTCGCACGAAGTGCGGCCGAGCAACGATAGTTGGTCAGAGGCGGGGCTCGCCGTCGGTGTCCGAGGCGGCGATCACCTGGTCGACGTGGTGCGACTGAACCTCCATCTTCACGCGGCCTGCCTCGACCATCTGCATCAGCCGGCGCGCCCCGGACGCTTCGAAAGTCGGGGCTGCGCTGGCAAGCCTCGTGGTCGGCCTCCGTCCGCCATTGTAGGTAGCTGAAGATCAGCTCGCCGTCGTGGCTGCGGTGCAGGGAGTATGAGACGAAGCCGGGCTGGGCGGGCGAAGAGCTGCTGCGTCTCCCGGCAGGTGTCCAGGACCTGCGCTCGTTCCTCGGTCGAGGGCGTCCGGATGCGGACGATGACGGTGAACAGATCGGCCTCAGTGCGGATGCTAGCCATGCTCAGATCCTACACCGTCCCCTGCCGGCCTAGAACGCAAGGCCAGCGCCTGCCTTGCCTTGCCGGACCTTCATCCGTCAACCGTGGCACTGCACGTTGACGCACTGCAACGAACCGCCATCATGTCCAGACGCCTGAACGCCGCCCCGCCAGTGGCCGCCGTCGCTTTCGCCATCCAGACGTTTGCCTAAAAGCTGTGTTACAAACAGACCATTCACTACAGGAGAAGCCCATGTCACAATCAAGGATGGATCCCCCCGACGTCGGCGATGACGACGCACTTGCCTTGAGCCGGATTGCTGTTGGCTACTGTCGATGCCCCCATCCTGAAGTAGTCTGCCGGTTGGAGGGCGCAGTATTTCCGTCAATCAGAGCCAGTAACAAGGGCGGCACACGTGGCGAGCGCGGCAACGTCAATGGACGCTTGATCATGTACGACGACAATACCACTCCTAGATTGGCGCTACTTTGGTCGCATGGTATTGGAGGTACAAGTCATCCCAAGGGATGGACATTTGCCCACGTTTGGGATGTCACGAAGGATCCTGATGCCTACACACACATCGCGAACCTGGTTGTACTGCCGGAAAGCCTCGCGAGCTTGACAGACAAACAGGGCCCCTTGGTTCCCTATCTTCGATTTCATGCGGAGACGGTTTACGGCTGGCGACCAGCGGGCAAGGCCACTGTCGAGAAGCCAGTCGGCTACGACGACCTGACCTGGACCTACCTTGATTCAATTCCCGACCCTCTGGGTTTCGTCCGTAATCGGATGAAACGTTCGAACGACAAGCGCATAGGAACCTTGCGCGACCTAATGGGTATGTAACGCAGTAGCCGACCATTGGATTCAGGCTGAATCCCGTTGATCATGAAGCTGTCGGCTTTCCGGTGTCGTGCCAGAAGTCGCCCGCCTTGGTCCGTCAGCCGGCATACGGCGCGGCGAATACGTTCCACCAGCCCGGCGCGTTACATGCCGAGCGTCCAACCCACCCGCTTCGCCAACACGGTCGGCCAACAGCTTGGCAGTTTTCCGATACCTCTCGGTCGGTCAGCTTCTCGGAGACGGCGATGCGTTCGCGGATTTCGCCAAGCGGAAGCTCCGCTCTATCGGCAAGGGCCTTGAGGGTTCGAAGCATGAGCGACTGATAGTCGCCGATAAGCATCGATCACCGCCCCGTCACGCCACCGACTCTCTGGGAGCGACACGTTCGGCGATCTCCCGGCCTGCCTCGATCTCGGCCCGGCGATGCTCCTAGGTCTTTTGCAAGTTCATCTAGAGTTGCGGCGTCGTCCCGAAGCACCGCGCCAGACGCAACGCCGTGTCCGCGTGACGCCCCGCTGTCCGTTCAGGATCATCGTGACGCGGTTCACAGGGACTCCCAGCGCGTTCGCCAGCACTTTGGCCGTTAGAGACCGAGCGCCTCGAGTTCGTCGCGCAGGATCTCGCCCGGATGTACCGGCCTCATGCCGTTCCCGTGTTCATATTCGGCCCCCTTGGCGATAGTCCACTATCCCCACCTCGCATGGAACCGCTCGGTTCGAGCGTGACCGAAGCGGCGCGGGTGCTGGGCGCCGCCCGTCACACCTTGCCCCGGGTTCTCAACGGCCACGCCGGAATCTCTCCGGAGATGGTGCTCCTTCTGGAGAAGGCAGACAGTTCTCGCGGATGCTGTGTCCGGGATGCGGGGGATCGATCATCGCCATGCTCATGCCTCCCATCAGTGGTAGTGGTTGAGGTCGACGTCGCAAGTGTCCCCGTCCTCAATGCGAAATGTCACTCGCCAGTTTCCATCCGTCCTGAAGCGGCACTGCCTCCGGCGTGCACGCGGCGCCTCGACAGAAAGGGTCGAGGGAAAATCCCGGACGGCGGCGGCAATCAACAGCCCCCGCCTACATCGGGTAGACTGTCCT
>JAJDWM010000324.1 GCA_022825595.1 Bryobacterales bacterium
ATTTTCCGGAATTATTTTTTCCACCAAAGAGATTGATCCGGGTCAGTTCCGGAATCGTTAGATCCCGCAAGCAGCGGTACTGTTGAATGCTAATGGACTGGAGCATTGGTGCAGTGGTAGCCCAACTCTTGCCACTCAAGCCTTATGTGATAGACCTTGCAAGCTGCCACCGGAAGCGGATGCGTGTGAATTTCCACTAAGGAAGAGCCGACGAGAAAGTCTTCGACGGGAAACGACAATGGAAATCCTGTTCGGATACTAGCACATGCCCCAGATGGTTCTACTACCGAGTGCCCTCAGGGTAGCTGGTCACAGCGGAACTGGTGTGGGGGGCGCAAGTGACCGAGTGAGCGGTATGGACATTATTGGCCAACGGGCAACGTCACCGCGAGCCGAACGGCTTGGCCGCCGTGGGAGATGGTCCACAGCCCCTGCCCTGGCATACTATGCACCGCCATTCCTCCGGAATCGCGAGAGCAGCTCGGGTGTGTTGGTGGGCAGGGCGAGGGATGCCAAGAATCCGATTTCCCAGACCGATTCTCCGATGGCCTCATTCGGGCCGATCGGCGTACGCTCGAGCTGCTGCACTTCCTGCGCTCCGGCAGGTGCTGGCATACTCTCCACAGAAGGCTTCAATTGCGACGGACCCCGTGCGTGTGGAGGCCGACAGCGTCCAGACTGTACTCGCCCAGCGTTCCGAGGCCGCAGTTGTGCTGGCGCAGGTGTTTCAAGAGGTTTTCTTTGCGTCCAGCGGCAATTCGGCTACTAGCGAGGGATAGGCCGTGCCCCGTCAGCCGTGTCCGACCCCCTCAGCTGGCGTCGCGCCGGCCCGCGCGTAGCGCGGTTTGTGAGTGCAGCTTGGCATCGGCGTGGACAGCCGAGTCTGAAGGAAGGAACTTGTGCGGCCACCATGGACGGCCATCGGCTTGAGCTGAGGGGAACACCGGAGGTCCAGTACAGACGGTCCAGTGGGATGCATTGCGGCATGGAACCTGGAACGTTCGGGATGTTACCCGGCCCTCCCGTGTCCCTGAGTGCCTGAGCCACGAACGGCGCCCGTCCAATCCTTTGGCAGTCCTGCGGGCTAGGTCTCGGACCCACAGGCGGGATCTGGTCGGTTGGCACTCGTTCACCGGTGTTCTTGGATGCGGGTCGGGGGGAGGATGTAGGTTGTCGGCCGGGGCAAGTCTTCCAGCCGGCGACGGCTCGAGCCGCGACTATCGACTCGCACTACCGACGCGGCAGACTCGCCGGAAGTCAGTAGTCTCCCCCTTCACCGGCGGCTCACAAGCCCACGAATCAGTCCATTGCGCCCCTGAAGACAACTAGTAGGCTGGGGCGCACCATGAGAATCGGACTGGAAGCCCGTGAGAGCGTCTCTGGGTGGTCAGACTGGCCACCGGAAGAGGCATGGCTTGGCAAACTCTTACGGTCGAGACATCGCTTCGCGCGGGCCCCGTTTGTGCATGGTGGCCTGTGCGATCTGGATCGGCCTTCAAGGCACTGGGGCCATGAGGTAGTCACGATAACTCCAGCCGGAAGGCCTCTGGTACTGTCCATCGACAAGCGTTGCCTCGATTTCTGACTTGAGTCGCATGACGTTTTCCGGCTCAAGAAATGGATCGGACGTCTCACGCCGCCAATCGTCCAAGACTTGCCGAAGTTCGTCCAGCACGGGCTGGTATCCCGGATCGTCAGCTAGGTTGCGGAACTCGTAGGGGTCGTCGCGCAGGTCGTACAATTCGAACTCTGGGGGGACTGCCATGCGGTCGTATGCTTGGCGCACGGTCGCGTCTGCTTCCCGGAGCGCTTGGGCCATCTCGTCCCACCCGATAAACTTTTCGATCGTGAATTCGTAGCCTGGATTCTCCTGGTCCGGGAGAAGGTTCTGGATTAGCTTGTATCGAGGGCCGCGTACCGACCGCTGCGGGTAGTAGTTGTGGTTGGAGTGGACGTGGTACTCGGCGAACAAGTGCTCGCGCCATGGAGCAGGCTCGCCGCTCAGAAGGGGAAGGAGGGAGCGGCCCGGCACGCCGCGGATCGCCTCGGCCCCGGTGGCGGCCAGGATCGTCGGCACGAGATCAATTGTTGACACAAGCTCTTCGCGCGCTTGGTCCGCCAGAGCCTTCCCCGGCCAGCGAACCAACAACGGTACCTTCAGGCCTCCCTCATAGGTTGTCCGCTTTCCACGCAGCAGGTCGGCTCCATGGTCGCCCAAGTACACCACCAAGGTCTCTTCCGCCTTGCCAGACCGTTCCAGTGCGCTCAACAGGTCGCCGACAAGGCTGTCGAGCCTCGCGATCGAGTTCAGGTAGTTGGCAGTGTCCCGGCGCAGCGTCGGGGAATCGAGGCCCATGTACGCGAGCGGTTCCACGTCCGACGGGTCAAGCGGGTTCCCGGGTAGACCGCCCACCTCGCGGAGGAATGGCCTGTGAGCGTCGGGATAGTTCACGGATAGGAAAAATGGTGTTGCTGACGCGGAGAAGAACCCTTCCGCAGCCTCTGCGTAGGCCTGGAGATCCTTCCGCTGGAAGTTCGAGCCGGGAATCTCCAAGAAGTCAAACGGAAACGCGTCCTCCGGGTTGATGTGGAGCTTGCCGATGATGCCGGTCCGGTATCCCGCTCCCCTCAGGCGCTCAACGAGGTTTGGCGTGTCGTCCCGGTACAGCCCGTACTTCCACGTCGCTAGGCCGAACTGACCGCTCTGGTGGGGGAAGAGGCCCGTCAGGAACGCGGCCCTAGACTGGCTGCACCCGGCTTGCGGTACGTATGCATTCTTGAAGACCGTCCCGTCCCTTGCCAGCGAATCGAGCACGGGTGTTTGTGCGAACGGGTGACCGTAAGCCCCCAGCTCCGGGCCGTTGTCCTCGGACACGATCAGCAGGACGTTCGGCGCGCCGTCGTACACGCTGCACTGTTGGAGGCCCAAGACGGCGATGAGCCACAGGACCGGCAAGGTTGCGCGGGCGCACGGTTCAGCGCCTTTTCGTCGGGTCCACTTCCAACCTGCGAGGGGTGTGAATCGTGCAGGCGATCGCCCACGCATCCGGGTCATCCTGACATCCTCCAAGCGTTCTGCGGTCGGGCCAACTGGTCGACCAACGGCGGCTGTTGTTCGATCAGTCTGGCACTTGACCGGCTACAGTAGCGATTTGGCCCGGAACGGCTCTCCAGGGCCATACGGTAGCTGGCACCTGCGGGGATCGTGCCTGATCTGCGGCAGCCAACCCTCTTGTGGCTCCCACGACAGATTGTCAGGGAGCATCCCATGGCCATGACGGGCCCCGGGACTGGTCTCGGCCAGATCTGGCGGACAAGACGGAGTCGAGAACTGTGCCACATTGCTGGCATCGCGGGCCCTTCCTCCTCCGCGAAGGTCGTGGGAAACACCAACTATCCCATTTCACCAGCAGCAGGACGGAGTCGTGCGCCAAGGCTCGCTCCCTATCAGCAACCGCGTTGGCTTGGACCGCGCAGTGGCCTCCCGAACTCGCGGGAAGCGATGACCCTTCAGGCCCTGATCGCTTGCCGACCGCCCAAGTGCTGCGGTATCCTTGAGGTGTTGGGCGGGCATGCGTTTGCCCGCCGCTTATACGGCGTCCGGGGCCGCGTCGGTGGCCAGCCTGCCGGGTCTCGCCCCATTTCCCATGGACTTAGCCGAATTGCATCAGAAGGACTTTGCGTCCTTGACCAAGACTGCCCTGGACTTGGGCATCGAAGATGCCGGCGGCCTCCGACGGCAAGACTTGATCTACCGCATTCTGCGATCACAGGTCGGCGAAGGCGGCCTGATCCGCGTGGAGGGTGTGCTTGAAGTCCTGCCGGAAGGCTTCGGGTTCCTGCGTTCTCGCTTGTACAACTACCTGCCGGGCAGGGGAGACGTGTTTGTCGCACCTCGCCTCTTGCGGGAGCACGCAATCCGCAACGGTGACACGGTCTCCGGTGAGGCACGAGAGCCCCGCGAGCGGCAGAACTACTTCTCCCTACAGAATGTCAGTGAGCTCAATCACGAAGAGCCCGAAGTGGCCCGCTGGCGGATCGATTTCGACAGCCTCACCCCCTACTACCCGCAGGAGCGCCTCCGGCTCGAGACACACAAGGACAATCACAGCGGCCGAGTCATGGATCTTATGGTGCCGCTCGGCAAGGGCCAGCGCGGACTCATCGTCGCCCCCCCGAGGACGGGCAAGACAATGCTGCTGCAGTCGATCGCCAACTCGATCTCCGCCAACCATCCGGACGTGGTCCTGATTGTGCTGCTGATCGACGAGCGTCCGGAAGAAGTCACGGACATGCAGCGCTCCGTAAGGGGCGAGGTCATCAGTTCGACCTTCGACGAGCCGCAGACACGGCACGTGCAGGTCGCCGAAATGGCGATCGAGAAGGCCAAGCGCCTCGTTGAGCACAAGCGCGACGTGGTCGTGCTGCTGGACTCGATCACGAGGCTCGCCCGTGCCTACAACACAGTCGTGCCGTCTTCGGGAAGGGTGCTCACTGGCGGGGTCGACGCCAATGCGCTGCAGCGCCCGAAGCGCTTCTTCGGGGCTGCCCGCAACATCGAGGAAGGCGGATCCTTGACGATCGTCGCAACCGCGCTTGTGGACACCGGCAGCCGAATGGACGAGGTGATCTTCGAGGAGTTCAAGGGCACGGGGAACATGGAACTGCACCTTGACCGGAAGCTCGTGGACAAGCGCACCTTCCCGGCAATCGACATCCACCGCAGCGGTACTCGCAAGGAAGAGCTGCTGCTGGACCACGACACGCTCCGGCGGGTATGGGTGCTTCGCAAGGTCACGAGCAATCTGGGCACGGTTGAGTGCATGGAACTGCTGCTGGACCGCATGGCCCGCACGCGCAGCAACGCTGAATTCCTGTCGTCCATGAAGGGCTAGCGCGCGTGCCAAGCTTGGTAGCCCGCACGAACGTCCGCGTCCGCTATGCGGAGACGGACCAGATGGGAGTGGTCTACTATGCCAACTACTTCGTCTGGATGGAGGTTGCGCGGGTGGCCTATTGCAGGGAGGCAGGCTTCGAGTACCGGGACATGGAGCGCGAGGACGGCGCCTTCCTGGCGGTCACCGAAGCGCACTGCCGCTACCGCAGGCCAGCACGCTTCGGCGACCGCATCGACCTGTCGTGTTGGGTCACCGAGAGCCGCTCGCGCACGGTGCGTTTCGCATACCGGATGCGCCGCGGCGACGAACTGCTCGCCGAGGGCAAAACACTCCACACGGTGACCGACGCCAGCGGCAGGATGATGCGGCTGCCGGAACGTTACCGGAGGTTCTTTCCTCGAACGCGCTGATTCCCGCTCGAGAACCGCCACCTGCCAAGTACTAATGGTGCGACCAGCCATTGCCGGCGGTGTCGCACAGGGACATCGCTGGGAATGCCGGGTACGGGCCGTCACTCACCCAAGGCCCTCGAGACCGCACGGCGCGATTCAGTCGCCCAACGTCTCCTTCCATTCGTGCAGCAGCCAGAGCGCCTCGAACGGCGTCAGTTGCTCCAAGTCAAGGGATCGGAGGTTCTTTTCCATCCCGGAGGGCTTCGTTCCGGCATCGCCGTCGCTGTCGGTCCGCTGCTCCGTCCCGCTTTCGGCTGCTGGGCCTGCCGATCGTTCGTGATTCGCAAGGACCTCGCTGGCGCGAGCGACTACTTCTGTGGGCAACCCGGCAAGGCGGGCCACCTCGATGCCGTAGCTTCGGTCGGCCCGCCCCGGCTGGATCCGCCGGAGGAACACAAGCCGGTCGCCGGACAGCTTGGCCGACACGTGCAGGTTGACCACCCCCTCGTGAGTGTCCGGCAGTGCCGTCAGTTCGTGGTAATGCGTCGCGAAGAGCGTCTTGGCCCGCACCTTGCGCAGAATGTGCTCGGCAACGGCCCACGCGAGCGCAAGCCCGTCGTACGTCGAGGTCCCTCGCCCGATTTCGTCGAGGAGGACCAGGCTTTGGTCGGTTGCGGTGTTCAGGATCTGTGCGGTCTCGGTCATTTCGACCATGAAGGTCGAGCGCCCCAAGGCGACGTTGTCACTAGCCCCGATTCGGGTGAAGATGCGGTCGACCAGCGGAAGGCTCGCAGATCTGGCCGGAACGAAGGAGCCGCACTGGGCCATCACCGAGATGAGCGCGATTTGCCGTAGGTAAGTGGACTTCCCCCCCATGTTCGGCCCCGTGATCAGCGCGATCACGCGCTCGTCGCAGTCAAGGTGCGTGTCATTCTCGATGAACCGGTCTCCGCTGGTTTGTTCCAGCATCCGCTCCACAACGGGGTGCCTGCCTCCCTCAATGCGGATCTCGCCGCTGGAGTTGAAGCGCGGCCGCGAATAGTTCCCCTCGACGGCCACTTGGGCCAGACCGCAGAAGAAGTCCAATTCGGCAATGGCCGCCCCGGCCGAGCGGATCCTGGTGGCCTCCGCCACCACTGCAGCCGTTAGGTGGTCAAAGATCAGAGCCTCCTTCTCGGCGATTCCTGTCTCGGCATCTAGGACCCTTGCCTCGAGCTCCTTCAGCTCGATTGTGAAGTACCGCTCGGCGTTCACCAGCGTCTGCTTGCGGTCGTAGTGTTCTGGGACCTTTGACAGGTTCGCCTTGGAGACTTCGATGAAGAATCCGAAGATGTTGTTGAACCCAACCTTTAGCGAGTCGATTCCTGTCTGGTTGCGCTCCCGCTGCTCAAGCTCCGAGATGTACGACCGGCTGTCCCTCTGGATATCCCGCAGCGCGTCCAGCTCCGCGTCGACACCGTCCGCGATGGCTCCTCCCGAGCCTAGGGCCGAGGGGTCTTCGCAGAGCGTCTCCCGAATGCTCCCGCTAACGTCCTCCAAAGGGTCCATTCGCTCGAGCAGCGACTGCGCCCGGACACCCGGTATCGCCGAGGCAAGCTCCCGAATAGTCGGGATACGCGCTAGCGACTGGCCGAGGTTGTGCACCTCTCGCGGCCCCGTCGACCGCAGCGTGATTCTCGCCAGCACTCGCTCGATATCGTGCAGGCGCTTCATCTCGCGCTGCAGCTCGGTACGGGCGATGGTGCCCCGGCAGAGCTCCTCGACGGCTTCGAGGCGGTGTTCGATCTCGATGGAATCCATGCTCGGCCGCAGCAGTCGGCCGCGCATCAGCCGGGCACCCATGGGAGTCGCGGTCCGGTCTAGGGCATGCAGCAATGTCGTGCGCGTCTCCTGGAAGAGAGGGTCAAAGATCTCTAGGTGCCGGATCGTGAGCGGGTCCAGCACCATGCAGTCCGACTGGGCTAGGAACGCCGGTCGCCCAAGGTGCTCCAGTGAGGAACGCTGTGTCTCGCGCAGGTAGTGCACAAGAGCGCCGGCTGCGGCCACCGCCAAAGGCTTGTCCTTCATTCCGAGCCCGTCTAGGTTGTGGAGCCTGAACGTCTTCAGCAGGGTGCGCTCAGCGTATTCAGCGTCGAAGCTCCACCCGTCCACTGGCGTCACTGTGTAGGAGGCCTCCGCCTCCGACGCCTGATCATCCTCCTGAGGAACGCTCCACTGTCCGGATTCCGGTCGCAGCAACTCCCTTACTCGAAGTGCCTGCAGCGTTCCCTCCACTTCCGCTTCGTGCAGCTGCATTGCGCGGAAGTCTCCGGTCGAGACATCGACGTACGCCAAGCCGGCCTCACTCCCTCGCGAGTGGACAGCGGCTAGGAAATTGTTCTCCCCCGGCCGGAGGATGCTCGGGTCGC
>JAJDWM010000096.1 GCA_022825595.1 Bryobacterales bacterium
CGCGACCACGCCAGCCTCGAGATCGCCACCACCGAACCCGCCCAACGCAGAACCCGCTAACCTCACCAACGCCGACCGGAACCCTCGCCGCGACGCGACTTCCAGTTAGCGCCAAACGCGACTCTCGCTTAGCGCTCACAGCTCCAGCAGGCGCCGGATGCGGCTGGCCGACGGAAGGGTTGTGGATGCCGACATCGGCGAGGCCCGGGTCACCGTCGATGGCGAGAGCGTGACGACGCTGGTGGTCTTTGGCGAGGACGACGCTCCGCCGCTGCTCGGTGCCTACACACTCGAGGGCCTCGCCCTGACGGTCGACCCCGTCGATCAACGCCTGGTCCCCCACGACCTCCTCCCACTGTGAGACACCCGCAGGCTCGCCGTTACGTAGCGAGTGCACCGAGCAAGGTTTACCATCGCCGGCGGCCGATCCTCCCATCGCCTTGGACGACATCGCCTGCGGTTGACCACAACCCGAGTTGATGGCGCACTAGTCAGCGACGTCTACACGGGAGAGGGCTTCACTTAACAGGCTGTGAGAGTCAATCCCTTCGAGCCGAACCTCTGCCGCAAGAGCATTGACAATGTCATCGAAGGATCTCTTCTTGCGTTCATGGATCGCATCGAGGAGTTCTTCAACAGTATCTCGGCATCGAAATCGGTGAACATGTACGATACGCTCCTGGCCCAATCGAACAACGCGATCACGTGCCTGAGCATTGGCAGACGGATTCCACCATTCATTGAGGAAGATCACGTGGTTGGCTTCCGTCAACGTAAGGCCCTCGCCTCCAACGCGACTTGAGCACAGCAGGGTAGTCGCTTCATCGGCTGATTTGAATCTACGAATGACATCTGATCGCTCGCCAGATGTCATCTCACCCGTCAACGACAGCACAGCGAGTCTCGGCTGATGGCGAGTGAGCCGGTCACTCAACAGCTGCAACGGTCGCAACAAATAGGAGAATACTATAGCACGCTCTCCCAATCTATGGATCGTATCTATCGTTTGGACAATACGGTCGAGCTTAGTACTGGAATCAGTCCGCGTGTCGACGTCGCAGATTGAGCGCATCTGGTTTAGGCGCTGAAGGATATCGTTAGAATCGCGATCCAACGGACGCATTTGGATAGCAACATACGATCTTCGTTGCTCCTGAGAAAGCTCGATCGTCTCTGTTGTATCTACGACCTCAGGTAGTTCTTCGAGTACATCCTGTTTGAGACGACGGAGAATATAGGGCCTAGCTGTGGACCGCAAATCTGAGGCAATGCCAGCCGATTCGCTTGAGAATACTGTCGGCTTGAGGAGCGATAATAGTGTCGCAAGATCCTCGGGGTGCCGCTCAATTGGTGTTCCTGTCAACGCCCAAAAGCGCGCTGTGCGAACAAATCTAAAGGCCTTGACTAACTGAGCTTGCGACCGTCGCAGTCGGTGTGCTTCATCAGCGATTACGAGATCCAGCTCCGCTGACCGGAAGGCAGCTGGAAGCGGCCGAAGTTGTTCGTAGCTGGTGACAATGATGTGTGAGCGTCCTAGGATCGATGACCAGGCATCGGTCGCGTCCATTCGGCGGGGTGATGCCCGCACCACGACTAATGCAGGCGTCCATTTGCTGCATTCGGCCTCCCAGTTAGCTACGAGCGACTTCGGACAGACGATGAGTGCACTGCGTATGACACCACTCGAGATGAGGTTCTGCAATGCCAGCAAAGCTTGAGCTGTCTTTCCGAGTCCCATGTCATCAGCGAGAATTGCTGCGTCACGCTCGCCTAACCACTGTACGCCTAGCTCTTGAAACGGTCGTAGTGGCGGATGAGGTAAGGGACCAAAGAGAAGTGGAGAAATCAGCTCCTCTATGCGAGGTCGCAGGGCTACTGCATCATCGGCGTTCTCGATCGGACGTGATGCCGATGGGCTCGGTCGCCGTATCGGGAGCCGGATCGGTGTTCCTGTTCGTACCGCTCGGTTAGCGTCGGCATCCGATTCAAGATAGATCTCCGCTGCGGTACGCAATTGCAAGCTGTCACGGTCAGGCAGTAGTGACATGCGG
The DNA here is from genome assembly GCA_022825595.1 of Bryobacterales bacterium. Taxonomy (GTDB): domain Bacteria; phylum Acidobacteriota; class Terriglobia; order Bryobacterales; family UBA6623; genus VXMF01. Next base: position 2,052 of record JAJDWM010000096.1, read on the forward strand.
GAGTCAGTAGGGGTCGTGTGTGTCCAGGGCTCGATCTCAAGTACTAGTGAGTCCTTTGCCTGGCTGCAACTGACACCAAGCGTTGCCGCATTCCAATGCAGAAGCTGCGGCGTAGATTTCACTGAAGAATACGACTGCGCATGGCTGCGACGTCCTCCCAAAGATCATCGTGGCTCTCCGTCGGAGGCAACCGAAGAAGATCTAGCCACTCGTTCTTGAGTCGTTCCTCCTCCTGCATACTCAACTCGGATAGACCGACGAGCCATCGAAGCACTCGTATGGCTGTTGACGTAGCCTCCTTTCTGTCTTCGCTTCGCATGGTCCACTTCCTGGCTTGCCTACGTCGATCGAGGACAGACACAAGCAGGAGACCACGCCAAGGTACGGCGTGGAGATTCCAGTTGACTCTGCCCAACGGATCCAGTACGTCTCCTAACTCATGAGGAGTCGGGTTATTAGATGATGCGAGGCACCCATCGAGCATCGCTCGTACAACTCGTACCATCACCTCTTGACCAATCGGCCAGAATAGAGTGTTATCGGCGACTTGGTCGTCCGAACCATCAGCCGCATGGTTCTTGGCGTCACGCGGATCCAGTTGCAAATCGGGAATTGCAGCGATGATTGCATCCCAATAGAGAACAAGTTCGTCAAACAGATCATCGAGATACGGTTCAGGTGGACAGAAGCCCTTGAACTTGTTGCGATCCTGTATCAACTCGTCAGGCAGTGATTGGGGGCCCCAGCCCAAGTTATTTCGGATCGGAGTGGATAGTAGGATCTCGTTTAGATCATACAACTGCTGCAAACTCGTGAAATGAGAGGCTCTTTCCCTTAGAGGCCGTCCCTTGGTCTGGATCTTTAGTGACTCAAGGTGACGATCGTCTGTCTTGAAGAAGCCGTGTTCAGCAATCAACCGCCTTGTGAGTATTGCAAAGGCGTCGTCCTCATCCATTATGATATTTGTATCACGATCGGTTGGCTTAGCGTATCGGTTGAGACTTGAGAATAGCCTCCGATATGACTTGAGCCACTCGTCTTCCCTGGCATCGGAAGGTCGGATGACCATTAGGACGCTGATCTCTTCATCTGCGAAGCCATCGGGTGGTTCAACTCTATCTGCTTCGTCTTGGGGTTGTAGCAAGGTCTTGATCGCTTTCAGGCGGTGTTGTCCGTCCAGGGCGTAGTAGTCCTGTGTTCCGGAGAACCTCAGGACTCCGAAAGATTGGTCCAGTCCTTCCTCATCCTTAAACAATTCGTATTGTGGATCGTCAGCCATACGCACTGGAAAGAACTTGGGTGCGCCTCCGATCGCCGCAACTACGAGGGACGCGAAGAAGTGGTCAGCTCTCCCTGTCAGGTACGTGACTATTCCCTTCTTTACTCGACTCTCATTGATCGTTCTTTGGATCGCCTCGTCCAATGTAAAATCATTGTGTACCTGTGATCCGAACTGTACCTCTGTAGCGACCTCTCTCATTCGCATCTTGACGATGTAGTACGTCCATGTTCCCATGGAAGCTCGCAGTGCGGGGTAGAGTTGCATGTTCGCTCCTTCATTAGGCGTCGACTGGTGAACCAATCCGTCCTGGGATCGTCCCGTCTTGCTTGTTTACAGGTGGCCCGAAGCACCTGATTAGCCACCCCTCAGCACCTTTAATGAAGGGCGGCGGTAGCTCCGTGAACCAAAAGCGTAGTCCAGCGCTATGGTAACAGATCTTGGCACGTTTCAGATCGTTGTCATCTGTCCTGCAATGAGCGAGAAATCGTGATCGAATGCTGGATTCTGATCGACCGATGTATATTGGACTCGCCAGGCTTGAGAAGATCGCATGGTCTGTCGTTTCGTCGTGGATTGGCGGCGGCGCACAAATGGCGTAGATTCCAGGACGGTCAGGTACCATTTCCTGTTCGTTGGGCGTAAGGAGGACAGAGTTCCATGCTGAAGTTGATTGCAAAGCCTGATTCAGGCTCCTCCAATCAGTAGAGTCTATTGACCATCCCTTACGCATAGCGATGCAACTCGCGTTTCGTCGTCCGAAAGAGAGAATCCAGCAGAATCGGTGATTTCATAGGGCGCAGACCGTGCAGGCTTGGGTGTCGTCTTCTTCGTCGAAGGCTTCGGCTAGCGCTTCGATCAGGGGGAGATTGGTCCTCGTCTTGTTGGCCCGGGCCATGGCGGTCTCGTGGCGTTCGAGGATCTGGTCGCGGCGATCGCGGAGCTGCACCAGGGTCTCGCCTCCGGACCAGGTGTATTGACGGCCCCTCATGGCCCGGTCGCCGAAGTCGGCGTCGCCGGCGACGCCTGCATCCTGCAGGACCTTCTGCTCGATGGCGACCGCCCGCTCAAAGAGCTCGGGGTGGCGCTCGGCAAGGCCTATCCACTCTGCCTTGCGCTGGTAGAAGCAGAAGTAGCACCCCGACCGGGTCCGCCACTCGTAGTAGGCGGGCAGGCCGATGCCGGCGTCCTGGAGGATCCTGAGCACTGCGTCGTGGTCGATGCCGTCCTCAATGAACGGGAACCGGGTCGTGATGTTGGACTTGGTGGATATGTAGCCCTTGCGATTCGACTCGTCGGCCCGGATTGCCACGTACGACACGGCCGGCGCATCGCCGATCCACTCCTCGATCGGCTTGATCTTCATGTTCTTGGTGCACCAGCGCATCTGCGGCGACGGCAGCGTCCCGCGGAACACCTCGAACCAGTGGTCGAAGCCCCGCGTCGCGTTCAGCCGCACGATCGGCTTGGCGAGGATCACCTCGAGTCGGGTCAGATACTCGTAGGTCTCGGGCAGTTCCGCGCCGGTGTCGCAGAAGAAGTACTCCATCTCCGGCACCCGGTCCCGCATATGCACAGCCAAGGCGCTGGAGTCCTTGCCGCCGGAGATGCCGCAGATGTGGCGCACCGTGGCATCCGGCTCAGTCAGTGCGACCTCCCGCTCAGGCACCAGCCACCCTCCTGTGTTTCTGGTTGACAGTGGCGACCTCATCGGATGGGCTCGCCCCGGCAGCCGGGAGCAGGCGCTCGCTCAGCAGAGCCAGGAGGCTCTGCTCCGCCCGCTGCGTCGTGCCCGTGATCGGTGCCAAGTCGGCGAGGACTCCGTCCAGTGCGCTCTCCAGGTCGGCGCGCTTCCTTGCGTCGATTCCGACCATGCGGATGTACTCGCTGCCGTCGGTGCGGGTGACGGTCACCCTGAGCGCGTCGAACGGGCCGCCCCCGTCGGCGCGCCGCTCGGCGTGCAATGCGACCAACCGGTGGAAGGCGGCCAACCTCTCGGGCAGCTCGCGGCGGAAGCGCAGCCGGTCGTCGTCGGTCCACTCTGCCGGGGCCTTGCGGGCCACCACGGTGGCCACCGCAGCGATCCAGTCCGCATCGGACTCGGCGCCCTCGTTGGCCAGCGCCAGCACGAACGCCCGAACCTCGGGGTCGAGCACCTCGTCCCCCAGCGCCGCAGCCTCGCCCATCACCGCCATTCGGCTGTTGGCGCTGCAGGCGTCGAGCAGCAACTCCAGCAATTCGGCCAGGAGCCGTTCCAGACACGAGGCGAGTTCATCCAGGGCAGAGGCCACTGCACGCGACAGGTCGGCCGCTTGGTCGTAATTCTGGGAGTCGGCGGGAACCGGGTCGAACCCGAGGGCCGCCGGCAGAGCGGCGAACAGCAACTCGTCGGGCTCGACAGCCACTGTCAAGGCCTCACGCACCGCCAGTGCCTCAACTCCCATGATGCGGGTGAAGAGGGAGTAGTTGTCCAGACGGCTTATCCGCGAGACCAAGCGGCTGACCACCGAGAGAACGTTGGTCACCCGCTGCCGACCGCTCCGGGACCCGCTAACGGCAAGCCCTAGCGAGTTGGCCAGAGCCTCGACCACCATGAGACGCCCACCGCTCGTGTTGGCGAAGTGCTTGATGTCGAAGTGGACCGGATTGCGCACCATCCGCTCGGAGAGTTCCGGCGACAGCAGCGGCTTGAAGGTGCCGTGCTCGTAGATGGCGACCTCATCCCGGAAGGCCAGCAATCCCGCGGTGACGAGGACGGGCACAACTGCGGCCTTCATGCCGATCGGAGGTGACATCAGCGCGGCATGGATGTCGCTCAGGCTGATGCGCTCGCCCCTGGAGCGTCTGAACTCTCCCGCCAGGACCTCCCACGCGGGTTTCAGCGTCTCATCGGTCGGCGGCCCGAAGCACATGGCCGGTCCGCGCCGATGGGCGGAGTGCAGCCCAGTGCGCAGCAGGAATGAGCGGTACATGGCCGTCTCGGGTCCATAACCCTCGAATCCCAGGTCGGCGATGTCCGCATCGCCGTGTTCGATCATGGCTTCCAGTAGCAGCCGTCGTGACTTGGCCCCCTGCGAGGTCAGCTCACTGCGGTTGAGCATCTCGTTGCCGACCACTGGCGTGTTCGGATAGGCGATGTCGGCGGCGGCTGACACAGCGGCGCTGCCCCGTCCGCCAGGAAGCTCGGTCAGGCCGTCCCCGTCGTCGCCGTTCCGGAGCAGGATCCAGCGGCACGCTTCGGAGCCGAAGGCGTCGGCGAGGGCGTGATCCAGGGCGACCCGAGTTTGGGCCAGACGCTCGCCCAGTTCTCGCCGCGCCACTCGATCGCCGGCCACGGCGGGATCGTCAAGCACCGAAGCCACCGCAGCAACCTCCCGGGCGGCGTCATCGACAGCCGAGACGTCGGGCGGAATGGCTGCGACCACGGGCTTCGTCCCGGGTGCTGATCGATCCAGGCTCGGCGGCTGGCCAGCAGGATCGACCACGAGGAGGACCTCCCCGTCATAGGGGGAGGAGGGCTCGGGCGCGGTCGCCTGCTCGCTCCCGCCGACATAGCGCCTGGCGAAGACCCGAAGTACGTCGTGCTCCGCGCTGTGACGGGCAGCCACGACGGGGTCGGGCCGGTCGATCCCGGCCACGATCTCAGCCAGCGGCTCCTCCTGTGTCCGCAGGCGGGCGGCGTCGAGCAGATAGCCGAGGTCGACATCGCTGCCATGCCATATCCGGTACTCGTCGGCGAAGTCCCGATAGGTGACGATGCCCCCGCTCTCCAAGTCGGACAGCGCGGCTTCGGCGCCCCGGCCGGACAGCGCCAACAGTTGCTGCGACGCTCGAATGGTTCCCGTGGTGGACACAAGGTTCAGCAGGGCGACGGCCTTGGCCATCCGTGCCTGCGGCGGGGTGAGGCCATGGGAGTCGCGCAGCCGCGTGGCGATCTCCGTCCAGCGGCTCGACTGGCGGGCCGACGAAATGCTGAGCGCACCGCTGGCGACGAAGTAGTCGTACGCCGCGTCGAGGCCCAGAGACGGCAACGGACCTCTAGCAGGAAGGCTCGTCTCCTGGAGGAACCTCTGGGCGCCGTCGGGGTGCGGGCCTGCGAGGAAGGAGAACAGCGTGCGTTCGTGCTGGCCGTAGCGGCTGCACAACTCGGGCAGGACCAGCGCCGTCAGCGGATGCAACGGATAGCAGGAGGCGACGACAGCCGGATCGGCGAGTTCCGCGATGCCGAGTGCCCGCATCTCTTGGGAGTGGGACCGTGCCCAGCGGTCGATGCGAGCCTTCAGACGCTCGTCGTTGACACTGAACACAGTGCCGATCAATGAGCGGGTCTGTCCGGGCGAGTCCACGAACGACACGTCCTCGAAACGGCCCTGCACCTTGGCCCACTCGCGGCGCTGCACGGCGTCGGTTCCTGCCAGGCAGTCCTCGAACGAGAGATGCTGCAGCGTGACCACGAAGATGGGCAGCCCCGATCCCTGCCCGGCCTCGGCGAGCTGTTGCAGCAAGTAGGGATCGGCGTCGCTGCCGTCGCGGATCGCTTCGAGGTTCTTGCCGAACTCGTCGATGATCAGCAACAGAGGCGCGTCCTGTGCCAAGCGGCGAGCCATGTCGATGAGGACTGACGGCGACGGGCTCGCGTGGCGCGGCTCGGCCTCAGTGTTCGCGCTCTCTGGAGCGCGTATCAGCTGAGAAGCGTCGAGAGGCTTATCTGCCGGGGGGGGGGTGCGCTGTTGCGACGAACTGCGGAGTTCAGAGCCCGCAGCACCGTGGTGGCCAGCGGCTCGCGCGCCGCGGTGACCAGCCCGCGGTTGAAGCCGCGGTAGGAAGTCCCGTGGTTCCTGTGGGCCCGCCGGATCAGGTCACCCGCCGCCGCGGACGCGTCATCGACGAGTCCCAGAGCGGCGCGCTGTAGCTGTGAACGGCCGCCGAAGGCCGCGTCGAGCAGCAGGGCCAGCGACGACTTGCCGGATCCGTAGGGGCCGGTCAGTGACCACGCGCCGCCGGCGGAGCCTGCCGCCGTCGTCGCGATGCGCTCGACGACATCCAGGCCTCGGGCGGTGAGGACGTACCCGTCGAGCGGCTCGGGCCGGGCAAGGTCGCGCTCGACGTTCGCCGAGCGGGCGAAACGGCCGCTGACCTCGATGCTGTCCGCCAGCGTCGGCATCAAGCGGCTCCCGCCATCGCGTTCAGGCTCCTCAGGCTGTCCCGCGGGTTGCGACCCGCTCCGAGGTCCTCGAGCAGGTTGTCGTCCACAGCGGCGTCGCCCACGCAGCCAGCGCAGACTCCTGATGATGACGAGCCGTAATAGTGGTCGAGGACTGCGGTAGCGATCTCCCCGGGATCGCCCGCGCAGGTGAGCTGCCACGCCCCGGCCGGGGTGGTGAGGCCCAGCCCGTCGGTTCGGTCCACCGCAGGCTTCAGCGCGGCCAGCATCTCTGTCTCGTTGAGCTTGAACGCCCGACCGGGAGTTCCGGGCTCGTGGGTCAGTCGACCGAGCGTGACGGTCCTGCCGCTGCTGCCGGTGCGGTCGATGTAGTCGAGCACGGCGTAGGCGACAACCGCCGGGGGAAGTGTCGGCTTCGGACCGAGCGTGAACCGGTTCAGGCCCGTTGCGGGTGACCGTCCGAGCAGGTTCAGCTCACGCAGCGGGCAGTCCAGCAAGTCGTCGATGCTGCCTCGACGGGAGCGCTCCGCCGGAGCGTAAGTGCGCAGCAATGCGCCGAGGTCCTTCCGGACGGACGACTCGTGCGGCTGTGTCCAATCGGCCACGGCCTCAAGTTGAGCGAATACTGCCTCGGCGAGGTCAGCGTCACTGAACTCGACTGCGTTGAACTCATTGAATGCCAACCACCAAACCGGCAGTCGGGAGGGTGGGGCCAGCAGCAGCCAATGCAGTAGCCATAGCGTGCCCGGATCCTCCATGTAGGGGTCCCAGCCCTGATCGCCGAAGAGCGCATGGCCCCTGCGGGTGGGCACGAACTGCGGCGCTCGCCGGTTCGGGGACTGCGGATCCTCAGTGATGAGCTTGGCGGCGAGGCCCCAGAAGCGGATGGCCCGCACCATGTTCTTTCCCACGCCTATGACCACCGGGGCATCCTCCCGGCCAAAGGCATAGGGGTCTGCGGCGGCCACCGAATAGGCCTTACGGAACCAGCCGTAGCGCGGGTGGAACGTCTCGTGGCGGGCGAACGAGCGCACCGCGGCGTCTGCCAGCCTCATGGGCGGGCCCCGCAAGTCATGGCATGAAGATAGCCCGCCCCTATGACGTCGACCTGGGTCTGTATGTAGCGGATGCCTACGGCATCTGCGGTGCAGTGTCCTTCAACAGGGTGAGTTCATGGCTAGAGCCACACATCGGCACTGACCAATTGCAGTTCTGTCATTTCGGAACGGATCAATTGCACACAGAACCCCAGCGAAGAATCCGCGGTCAGTGGCAGGCTCTGGTCATGCCATGGAGCGGACGCGGCTGACGGCGGCGGTGGCGCTCTCGACGGCGCGATCGATATCGGCGGCCGTGGTGAAGCGGCCGAGGCTGAAGCGCACGGACTCGAAAGCGGCCTCGTGCGACAGGCCCATGGCCACGAGCACCGCCGAAGGCTCGATCGATCCGGCGCTGCAGGCGCTGCCGGTGGACACGGCGACGGGATCCATGTTGGACATGACCGCCTCGGCGTCCGCGCCCTCGAAGCACACATTCGCCGTATTGGGCAGCCGCCTCGACGCGTCGCCGTTCTGATGCACGCCTGCGAGCCGAGCCTCCAGCTCGTCTACGAGGCGGTCGCGCAGGACGCCGACTCTGGCTGATTCCGACTCTCGTTCATCGGCGGCGATGCGAGCTGCGGCACCGAGTCCCGCAATCCCGGCGACGTTCAGCGAGCCTGAGCGCAGGCCCCGCTCGTGGCCACCGCCATGTATCAGCGGCGACAGGCGCGCCAGCGCATGACGGGTGCCGACCAGCGCGCCGACCCCACCAGGGCCGCAGATCTTGTGGCCGCTCACCGACACCAGGTCTGCCCCGAGCGTCGCCATGTCGAAGGGCATGCGACCCGCCATCTGGGTGGCGTCGCAGTGGAACATCGCACCGGCGGCCCTTACCCGCTCGGCGATCTCGCCCACAGGGTTGAGCACGCCGGTCTCGCTGTTGGCCGCCATCACCGACACGAGCAGGACGTCTGGCCCGAGCAGCTCCTCCACGGCGGCGGGATCGACGAACCCGCCCGGGGTCACACCGATCACATCGAGCTTCACGACGCCGGAATCGGACAGCCAGCGAGCCGTGCGAGCCACCGAGGCATGCTCAACCGCCGACACGAGCATCCGCGGGCGGCCCTCCGGGGCGGCCTCGGCCGCGCCTCGCAGGGCCAGGTTGTTGGCCTCCGTCGCGCCCGCCGTGAAGACAACGCCTGCCGGCCGCCCGCCGACCAGTCCCGCCACATGCTGACGGGCCTCGTCCACTGCGGCAGCCTGTCGGCGCCCGAAGCGGTGCACCGACGAGGCGTTGCCCACATCGTCCGCAAGCACCGGCGCCATCGCCTCGAACACCCTGGGATCAAGCGGCGCCGACGCGTTGTAGTCGAGGTAGGCCTCTCTCACATGTCCTCCGGTGATCTTCTGGCCGGGCATCAAGCGAAGCGCCACACAGGTCGTTCCGGGACCGTACAGGCCCTCCGCGCCAAGTGACCGAATCCCTGCTCGAACGCTAGCTCCGAGTCCGAGTCGAGGCGCGGAGCGACAGCCTGACTCGCTCCGCACTCATGTATGCGTGATTGACGGGGCGCCGAATCATGGGAAGCCGAATGATCCGAGTCGGGCGCTGACCGCGCTCGACTTGATCTGTCTATATCGAATTGAGTTGAAATAGCAGATGTGATGCGGTACAGTATCTAGACGCTGTGGAGTTGGACCGTTTGGTCTGGCTCGACGGCCTCGGAGCAGCCTTCGCGGCGCCCCAGCCGATCAACCTCGAACGGACGGAGGGCCGGGATGGCCGCGACACAAGCACAGCGCGCCGCGCTGTACGCAAGCCTGGTGGACTCAATGGGCGAAGAAGCCGCAGACACTCTGATGGACCAGCTCCCGCCCGGCGGCTGGGACCAGATGGCCACCAAGGACGACCTCGCCGGAGCCGAGTTGCGTCTGCAGGCGGCCTTTACGGCCGCGATAGCCGAGACCAATGTCAAGATCGTCGAGAGCCATGCCGACCTGAAGGTCAGCATGCATAAGGGCTTCGCGGAGGCGGCGAAGGAGCGGGCTGAGGCCGCCAAGGAGCGGGCCGAGATCATCAAGAGTCAGGCGAAGCAGCTCTACGTGATCGTCGCGACCATCGCCGCGGCGACCATCTCGATCTGGATCGCGCTGTTCACGATGACGCCTGGCAGCTAGCCAAGCCGGTTCCGGCAGAATGGTCCCGTGATGCCTGATGGCGACGATGAGCGGATTCAGACTGCTTTGCATGCGGTCCTGACCGGCGATGCCGCTGGGCTTCGGGCTGCGCTTGAGGCCGACCCGGGGGGCGGTGAACCTCAAGATCGGCGGCGACACCATGCTGGAGATGATGACCCAGCCGGAGGGCGGACCACCCGACCCCGAGATCGTCGGAGTGCTCATCGAGGCTGGCGCCTACCTGGACCGGGCCCTCAATCTCGCCGGGTGCTGGAACCTGGCCGACCTCTGCGCCCAACTGCTGGCCGCCGGAGCCGACCCCGCCGCCCGGGCCGATGTCGGCATCACGCCGTTGGAGTCCGCAGCCATGCACAGCTCCACCGAGGCCGCCGACGTGCTCGTCGCGCACGGCCTTCACCGGCCCACCCTGTGGCTGGCGGCGGCCTCGGGGCTGATGCCGGACGTCCGGGACTGGGTCGCCCCAGACGGATCGCTGCAGGCCGATCCCGGGCCGTGCCGTCCCGACTGGGCCGACGTGGGCCGACCGGCCGGCGCGCCGCCGACCGACGATCCAGCCGAGATCGTGGGCGAGGCCTTCGTGTTCGCGGCCCTCAACGGCCGCCGTAACGTCGTCGACTACCTCCTCGGTGCCGGAGCCGACATCGATGCGCGGCCCTACCGGAACACGACAGCGCTGCACTTCGCGATCCAGTTCCAGCTCGCTGAGATGGTCGGCCACCTGCTCGATCAGGGAGCCTCGGTCACCATCGAGGACGCCAACCAC
>JAJDWM010000102.1 GCA_022825595.1 Bryobacterales bacterium
AATGTGTTGAAGTTCGGGTCCGTGTTCTCGACCCCGTCGAGGGTGAAGCGGTTGTACTGCTGGCGCTGGCCGCTGACCGAGATCGACTGGTTGGCGCGCTCGCCGCCTTGGCGCGAATTCGCCTGGCCGCCCGACCCCATCTCGGCGGACACGTTCGGGCTGAGTTTGACCAGATTGAGGTAGTTGCGGCCATTGATCGGCAGGTCGACGATGCGGCGCTGTTCGATCACGGCCCCCAGTGCCGTCGAGGACGCTTGCAGCATCTGCGCAGCGGCCTCTACCTCGATCACCTCGGTCACCACGCCAATCTCAAGCGTGAAGTCCACTCGTGCCACGTCGCCAACTTGCAGCGTCCAGTCCTCTTGGCGCGCGGCCTTGAACCCGTCCGTCTCCGCCAGCAAGTCGTACACGCCAGGGCTGAGGAACGGGACGGTGTAGTTGCCAGACTCGTTGGTCTCGGTCTCTCGGGCGACGTTCGTCGCCGTGTTTGTGATGGTGACCTTCGCACCGGCGATGACCGCGCCGGTGGTGTCAGCCACTCGCCCGGTGAACTCCCCGAAAGTCTGGCCGCCGACAGCAATCGTGGCTAGTATTGCGGATACTCCTACCCGCAATGCTCTGAAGAACATCTGTAAACCTCCAAAGACCCGATGTAATCTAACTGACCCTGCCTTCCCCACGGAAGGTGCCGACTAAGACTGTTTTGACGATAGCAGGATCCGCGGCAGTGGCCGCCCTCCCGCAACTAAGATTGGATCATGGCAGAGACCACCTTTCGCGAGCCAGCGATCGCGCTCGACCGCATCTACACGCGTGGGGGCGACGCAGGCCGCACAATGCTCGTCAACGGCCGGCGCGTCCGCAAGGACGACCCAAGGGTCGAGGCCTACGGGACGGTCGATGAGCTCAACGCTTGCATTGGGCGCGCCCGCGAACTTGCCGTGCGGGACAGCGGCAAGTGGTCCCGCCTTGCCGCGCTGTGCGCTGCGCTGCTGCGTGTGCAGCACGAGCTGTTCAATCTGGGCTCAGAGGTGGCGACGGATCCGGAGCACCTCGGCGAGCGCCAGCCCAGGATCCTCGATTCCCACGTCCGGTGCCTTGAAGATGAAATGGACGGGCTGACCGCCCAGCTGGCCCCCTTGCAGTCCTTTGTGCTTCCCGGCGGCTCGCTGCTGAATGCGGAGCTGCATGTCTGCCGAACCGTCTGCCGCCGCGCGGAGCGCCGCGTGACGGCCCTGACCGAGGGCGGGGCGGCTCCGGGGATGCCGGGCCGCTACCTAAACCGGCTCTCTGACGCGCTCTTCGTCTGGGGTCGCTGGGTATGCCAATGCACTGGGCAGGCCGAGACGCTATGGCGCCCCAATCCCGCCGCGTGAGCCTGAGGGCCTGCAGCGGTCGTGCGTTCGCGCCCTCGGGCCGGCCCGGCGGGGGACATAATGGCTGCATGCTCACGCGAAGGGAACTCTTGGCCTGCGGCCCGGCGCTGGCCGGTTTGGGCGGATGTGCGCAGGAACGAGGGCTGCCTGTCGTGGGTGTCGTGCCAAAGGGGACCAACCACATCTTTTGGCAATCGGTGCACGCGGGTGCCGTCAAGGCGGGCAGCGAGTTCGGCCTCGAAATCCTCTGGAACGCCCCCCAGATGGAGATCGACAGCTCGCGCCAGATCTCGATCGTAGAGAATCTCATCACTCGCCAAGTGGACGGCATCGTGCTGGCGCCCGTCGACGCCGATGCCTTGGTGAACGTGGTCGAACGCGCCGCGGACAGCGGCATCCCGGTCGTGATCTTCGACTCAGCCATCAATACCGACCGCATCGTGTCTTTCGTCGTCACCGACAACTACAAGGGTGGGGTGATGGCGGCCGAGCGCATGGGGCAGATCCTCGGCGGCAAGGGCAAGGTGGGCGTGATCGGGTTCATGCCGGGCAGCGCCTCCACCATGAAGCGCGAGGCCGGCTTCGTCGAGACCATCGCCGAGCGCCATCCGGGCATCGAGGTGGTCGGGGTGACGTTCAACATGGCCGACCGCGCAAAGGCGCTCTCTGAGGCCGAGAACATGATGACCGCCCACCCGGATTTGGCGGGCTTCTTCGCCGACAACGAGTCGAGCCTGGACGGTACGGTGCAGGCGGTCAAGCAGCGCGGCTTGGCCGGCAAGGTCCAGATCGTCGGATTTGACGCCTCCCAGACGCTGGTAGAGGACATGCGGGCCGGCGTGATCGATTCGATCGTCGTCCAAGACCCGTTCAAGATGGGCTACGAGAGCACACGCCAGATGTCCCTGCACCTGACGGGCCAGCCGACCACTCCGCACATAGACTCTGGGGCCTACCTGCTGGAACCCGGCAACGCCGACACCCCAGAGATGCAGGCTGTGGTCTTCCCCGACCTTGAGCGCTGGTTGGGGTCTGGCGCAGGCGGCCACTGAGTTGCATCCCAGCGACGAGCGCTTCATGCGCGCCGCGATGGAGCTTGCCCAGCAGGCCCTCGACGCGGGCGAAGTGCCCGTGGGGGCAGTCGTAACCCACGGCGAGCGTGTGGTCGGCCGTGGCGCGAACCGCTCCTTCCGCGACGGTGACCCTACCGCACACGCCGAGATCGTCGCCCTGCGCGCTGCGGCTAGGGAGCTTGGCGGACCACACCTGCTGGGCACGACCGTCTATTCGACGCTGGAGCCCTGCGCGATGTGCGCCGGAGCTCTGGTCACCGCCCGCGTCCGGCGCTTGGTGTTCGCCGCCCGCGACTTGCGGTTCGGGGCCGTGCGTAGCAAGTTCCGCCTCGTGGACTCGAGCCTGCTGAACCACCGTGCCGAGATCGAAGAGGGCGTGCTCGCGCCCGAGAGCCTGGCGCTGCTGCGTACATTCTTCGCTGCCCGCCGCCGTTGACAATCGGCCTGCCGCCCGGCGACAATGGCTCATTGGTGGTGAGCCGCCCGCCCGGCCCATCAGCGGGCGGCGCCTAGCACTCTAGCCCCGCGCTTCCCTTGCCGGCAGGCGGATGTTCGGCGGTTCGCCGATCGGAGGATCTCATTGCAGGCTCCAGCAAGGCAGTTGTTTACTTCAGAGTCCGTCACCGAGGGACATCCCGACAAGCTGTGTGACAAGATCTCCGACGCTGTTCTGGACAGCGTCTTGGCGCGCGACCCTCTAGGTCGGGTGGCCTGCGAGACCTTGGTGACGTCCGACCTGTGCGTCTTGGCAGGCGAGATCACCACTGGTGCCGATCTGGACTTCGAAGCGATCGCGCGCGAGACCATCCGAGCGATCGGCTATACCGATTCGGCCTACGGCTTCGACGCCGCCACGTGCAGGGTCGAGGCCCACGTCCACAAGCAGTCGGCGGACATTGCCATGGGAGTCGACACGGGCGGGGCGGGGGACCAGGGCCTCATGTTCGGCTTCGCCTGCCGCGAGACGGACGAGCTCATGCCGCTGCCGATCATGCTGGCCCACAAGCTGGTCCGGCGGCTCTCCGAGGTCCGCCGTGCCGGCACGCTGCCGTTCTTGCGGCCGGACGGCAAGTCGCAGGTGACGGTCGCCTACGAGGACGGCCGCCCAGCCCGAATCGACGCAGTCGTGCTCTCGACACAGCACGACCCCGTCGGGGGGCCTACGCTGTCCAGCCAAGAGGAGCTGCGCGTACTGGTCCGAGAGGCGGTCCTGGACCCAGTCCTGCCGGCCGAGCTGGTTGGCCGCGACACGACCTACCACATCAACCCTACGGGCCAGTTCGAGACGGGCGGCCCGCATGGGGATGCTGGGCTTACGGGCCGCAAGATCATCGTCGACACGTACGGCGGCATGGGGCGCCATGGCGGCGGCGCGTTTTCCGGAAAGGACCCGACCAAGGTTGACCGCTCAGCCTGCTACATGGCGCGGCACATCGCCAAGACCTTGGTCTGGGCCGGCCTGGCCGACCGCTGCGAGGTTCAGCTGGCCTATGCCATCGGCGTCGCCGACCCCGTGTCCGTGCGCGTTGATACGTACGGGACAGGGCACCTCGCCGATTCGCGCCTCGCCGATGTGGTGCGGGAAGCCTTCCCGCTCACACCGGCCGGCCTGATCAAGTATCTTGACCTCAGGCGGCCGATCTACGGCTCAACGGCGGCTTACGGTCACTTCGGCCGTGACGAGCCGACCTTCACGTGGGAGCAGCCCACGAAGGTGGACGAGTTTAGGGCGTTGGTCTGAGCCGCGCGGATTCTTTGGAGGACCCAACTATGCAGGCAGTCCAGACTAGGCGGCCGCAAGTCCTGCGACAGGCCGACTTCCGAGTGCGGGATCTTGCCCTCGCCGAATTCGGTCGCCACGAGATCCGACTGGCCGAGCACGAGATGCCCGGGCTGATGGCACTGCGCCAGGAGTACGCCGGCACGAGGCCCCTTCGCGGTGCGCGCATCACCGGGTCGCTGCACATGACAGTCCAGACGGCCGTGCTGATCGAGACCCTGCGCGAGCTCGGCGCCGAGCTAAGGTGGGCGTCCTGCAACATCTTCTCGACTCAGGACCATGCCGCGGCGGCGGTGGTGGCGGGGCCCTCCGGGACCGCTGACGAGCCGTGCGGCGTTCCGGTCTTCGCCTGGAAGGGCGAGACTCTGCCGGAGTACTGGTGGGCCACGGCCCAGGCCCTGCTGTGGCCCCAAGGCCGAGGTCCGAGCCTGATCCTCGACGATGGCGGCGACGCCACGCTAATGGTCCATCGCGGACTCCGCTACGACATTGAGGGCGCCGTGCCGCCTCCTTCGGCGGCCTCTTCCGACGAAGAGGCGGCCATCCTGGAACGGCTGGGGGCGTTGCGGACCGAGCGCGGCCAGTTCTGGGAGAGCGTGGCGAGCGACATCCGCGGGGTCTCCGAGGAGACCACGACCGGCGTCCACCGCCTCTACCAGCGCCAGCGTGACGGCACCCTGCTGTTTCCGGCCATCAACGTGAACGACTCGGTGACCAAGTCGAAGTTCGACAACCTCTACGGCTGCCGCCACTCGCTGCTCGATGGGCTGAACCGGGGCCTGGACCTGATGATCGGCGGCAAGGTCGTGGTCATCTGCGGCTATGGAGATGTGGGGAAAGGCTGCGCACAGTCCGTCCGCGGCCAGGGTGCCCGCGTAATCGTCACCGAGATCGACCCCATATGCGCCCTGCAGGCGGCCATGGAGGGCTTCGAGGTCCGACGCCTAGAGGACGTTCTCGAGGTCGGCGATGTCTTCGTCACCGCCACGGGCAACAGGGGGGTGATCCGAGTCGAGCACATGGCCCGGATGAAGCATCAGGCCGTGGTGGGCAACATAGGACACTTCGACAACGAGATCGACATGGCGGGCCTTGTCGCGACGCCGGGAGTGACCCGCCGGCGGATCAAGCCACAGGTGGACGAGCACTGCTTTCCCGACGGGCACTCAGTGATCGTGCTCTCCGAGGGGCGTCTGCTGAACCTCGGCAATGCCACTGGGCACCCCAGCTTCGTGATGTCCTGCAGCTTTACCAACCAGGTGCTGGCACAGATCGAGCTGCACCGAAGCGCCGAGTCCTACGGCCGGTCCGTGGCCACCCTCCCGAAGCTGCTCGACGAGCAGGTCGCCCGCCTCCACCTGGGCGCGGTTGGCGCCGATCTGACTACCCTGACGCCGGAGCAGTCCGACTATCTGGAAATCCCCGTTGAGGGTCCCTACAAACCGGAGCACTACCGGTACTGACGCTCAGGCGGCGATGTCGAGTTCCAGGCCTCGCAGGGCGCGGGCGTTGCTGGCGGCCTGCGCGGGGCTGGTGGCCTGCGCCGGATGGCTGGCGGCCCAGCGTTCCTACCACGGTGTGCAGCTCCCGCCGGAGTCCCCTTGGGCCCTGCTGGAGCCGCCCGGCAGCGGCCGGCCGTCGGAGTTCGTGCTGGCGCGGATGGCGTACACCGACCGCTATGCCGACCAGGATCTCGAGATACGTCCGTGGCAGATCGACACTCCGGCGGCCGAGCGCCATTTCCTTCAGGGGCTGACCAGGCTGTCGGCGATCGACGCCCGGCCCAACGAGGCGTACGTCCATCCCGACGACCCTGACTTCCCCGACCACCCGTTCCTATACGTGGTGGAGGCGGGCCACTGGGATCTGACCGACTCCGAGGTCCGCAACATGCGCGAGTACCTCCTGCGCGGAGGTTTCATCGTCTTCGACGATTTCCACGGCAGCGAGGAATGGGAGCACTTCATGGGCGGCATGCGCCGTGTCTTTCCCGAACTGCCGATCGAGGATCTCCCCGCCAGCGATGAGGTCTTCCACGTGCTGTTCGACATGGAAAACCGCGAGCAGATCCCCGGGGCGCAGATGCTGCTCAGCGGAAGGCCCTACGAGCGGGACGGTGTCGTGCCCCATTGGCGGGGCATCCGGGACTCCGACGGCCGGCTGATGGTGCTGATCAACCACAACATGGACCTTGGCGATGCTTGGGAGCATGCTGACTGGCCCGAGTACCCTGAGCGCTACACCGCGATGTCGTACCGGCTAGCCATCAACTACATCATCTACGCGATGACGCACTGAAGAGCGTCGGCCGCCGAAGACCGACGAGAGGACGTGCCGCATCTGGCCCGTCCCTATCCACAGAGTCACCAGGCCCAGACCGGAGACTGCGCCGCGGAGGTGGTTGCCCAGCCAGAAGCCGCTCTGCTGGGGCTGGAGGCTGAAGAAGTAGTTGTTGTCCCACAGGAGCGTCCAAGGCAGCACGACCAGCACGAGTCCTGCTTCGACTATGCACAGCGCCCACACAACCTCGGCCAGCAGGCCGTGACTATGACGGGCGGGCGGCCGGGCGGGCCCCTGCCGTGCGCCAGTCCCCAGGCCGATGCTCACGGATCCCAGTCTAGTCCCAGGCCGCCGGGCCGGCTCCGTTCGGTCGGCGGCCAAGCGTAGTGCGCGGCCAGCCGTCTCACCGGGGAGAAGCTGAGACGGTGCTGCGGTGTGCAGCCGTGGGCCCGGAGAGCCTCGAGATGGACCGATGTGCCGTAGCCCTTGTTGCTGCGCAAGCCGTACTGCGGGTAGACGGCATCCCACTCGCGCATGCACCGGTCACGTGCGACCTTGGCCAGGATGGAAGCGGCGGCGATGGAAACGCTCTTGGCATCGCCCTTGACGATCGGCAGCTGAGGCGTGGGTGTCTCGACCGTCACCGCGTCCACCAGCAGGAAGTCCGGCCGCGGCTCAAGGGCATCGACGGCCAGCCGCATCGCCAGCCGCGAAGCCTGCAGGATGTTCAGCAGGTCTATGCGGGCGGCATCAACCGCGCGCACCGACCAGGATAGGGCAGCGGACCGGATGAGTTCGTCCAGGCGGCGCCGGGTCGCAGGTGTGAGCCGCTTGCTGTCGTCCAGCCCGTCCGGGCTGGCCTGCGGGTCCAGAATCACGGCCGCCGCGAAGACGGGTCCGAAGAGACACCCCCGGCCAGCTTCGTCAACACCGGCCACGAGTCGGCTGCCACGCTCCCATGCGCCGCGCTCGTAGCCCCATCCGGGGCCGGGACGGGGTGCCTTGCGGGCCACCCTAAACCCGCGTGCGGTACCTGTCGCTAAGCAGGTCGAGCTTCTCGCTCAGCGTCAGCCTGCCCTCTCTTCGGCCCTTCCGGCGGTGTGCCTTCGTGCTGGGCCCGAACACTTTGCGGTATGGCTTGCCGCGGTCCCGGCGCCCGCGGCCAGGCTTGCGGCCCCGCCCGAAGGGGCGCTCACCGAATCCCGGCCGGGGCCGGCTGGGGGCCGCTCTGGGGGTCGCCGCCCGCGGGCGCATCGTCAGGCCGATCCGGCGGTTGCCTTCCAAGGGTGGCCGGATGAAGACCTCGACCGTGTCCCCTTGGCGGAAGCTCGGCCGGGAATCGGAGAGGAACTGCCGGTCGATCTGGGAGACGTGCAGGAACCCGTCGTTGTCGCCCCCGATGTCGACGAACGCGCCGAAGTCGGCGGTGTTCGAGATGACCCCCGTCACCTTGTTCCCCGGCTGCAGTTCCTCGTCGGTGCGCAGCGGCACTGCCCGCTTCGGGGGCTCGAATTCGGGTCGGGACTTGCGTCTCTCCGGGCCCAGGTCCTTGATCGCCGAACGTACCAGGTGCACCGACCGGTCCGGTCCGGCCAGCTGCTCCGCGTCCACGTCCTCGAGTCGCTCCGGCTCCCGCAGCAGCGTCTCCAGATCGCACCCGGCAGCCTCGGCAATGCTGTCGTAGAGTTCCCGGTACTCGGGGTGGCCCGCAGTGCTGTCCAAGGGGTCATCGCCTTGGACTCTGAGGAAACCGACGGCTTGGGCGAATGCCCGCGGCGTCAGGCCCTCGACACTCTGGACTCCCGAGCGCGCCGCGAACGGCCCGTGCTTGGCGCGGTGCGCCACGATGCGCCTTGCCAGCCGATCGTTGAGGCCGGGGACAAGTGCGAGCATCGCAGCGGATGCGCTGTTGACGTCGACTCCCAGCTCGTGCAGCACCGATTCCAGGGTCCGCCGGTGGGCCCTCCGCAGCAGATCGGAATTGACCTCCAGATAGTTCGCGCCGATGCCCGTGGAGCGGAAGTCGGATCTCGCGAGCTCGGCCAGCGGGTCCTGCGTGCGGCGCGCCATGGTCGCCGCGATCGCGAAGGTTGTCGGCAGCCGCCGGTAGATCCGTCTGGCAACGCTGGTCCTAGCGAACATGCGAGCGCCGGCGTCGCGCACCACGCGCCAAGGCAGGTCCAGCCTGCCGCCCTTTCGGATCTGCGAGCGCAGGAACTCCTCTGTCGTGTGCGGGCGGTGTCCGCCCGCGCAGACGACGAGGTCGACGGCCCGCGTGGAAAGGAACTCGGCGAGGTCTACGCGGGTGGGCCTCCGCGGCACGCGCTGGGTCTTCGGCTTGGGTGCGGCGACCTCGCGCGCTCCGTTGGCGGGCGCGGCGGCTTGCGCGTCGCCGTTCTCTTTGGTCGTGTCTTGCCTCGTGTCTTCCTGCGCTGGCTCGGCAGCCTGTCCACCACTGCGGACGGTGGCGCTCTCAGGGGCTTTGCCGTTGCCGGCCGGCTTCCGGCGAGGCTTGCGGTCCGACCGCACGACCGCGCACTCTGCCAGCCTGCCGTCGGGGCCGACCAGTGCGGCGTGCCACTCTCCGGAGCGCGTGATCTCGATGCCAAGTATCCCCAACCCCGTCGCAGGGGGAGAGAGCAGGACCTTGCGCAGTTCGGTCCGGTAAGAGTCGACTGCCCGCTCGTCGGCCTGCTCGCTCAGGATGGCCTGCACGCTGTTCTTGATGCGCTCGGAAAGGCCGTTGCCCATCGCCACCGTGACGACCTTGCGCAGATGCTGGGCGTACGCCGAGTTGGGGTCTTGGATGAGGCGCCGCTCCAAGAACTCCAAGGCTGCCGCCGTCGGGGACCGGAAGTCCACCTCCAGCATGCCGCTGCGCACGCCGCGGCGGATCTGAAGCTGTCGCCGCCAATCCAGCGTGGCTGCCTTGGCCCGGAAGCCGTCCAAAGCCCGCACGCGCGGCACCTTGGCCGCGCTGGGCCGTGTGCGCACGGATACCTCGGCCTCCTTGAGGTAGACCTTGCGCAGGGCGCGCACGATCTCCGGCTTGTCGCTGAGCCACTGAGCTGCGATCTCGTACGCCCCGTCCAACGCTTGGGCCGGATCGCTCGGCTCGCCGTCCGGCACGACGTGCTTGGCGGCCTCGGCGTCGATGTCCACACCCTCTTGCTGCATCCAGAGCACCCTGGCCAGCGGGTCGAGACCCTTGCTCACCGCCTCTTCGGCCGCTCCCGCTTTTCTCTCGCGGTAGGGCATGTAGATGTCGCCGAGCTCGCGGCGGCTAGTCGCGCCCTGCAGCTGCCCGCGGAGGGCGTCGGACATGAGGCCACGCTGCGTCAGAGTGGCGATCATCGAGATGCGGCGGTCTTCGATGTCGCGCAGCTCGGCCAGCCGGTCCAAGAGGCTGTGCACGGCCTCTTCGTCGATGCCCGCGCACAGGTCGGGCCGGTAGCGGGCCAAAAACCCTGCCGTTGCGCCATTCTCCGCCTGCTGAACCAGCTCCAGCAGCGACTTGAGCGGAATCTCGACCTCCTCGGAGACCTTAAGGAGGGTCTCCACAGGAAGCCCTGTCATTGGTTTCATCCCTTAATCGAGTACCCCTAGTGCTTTCTGTATCATATGGCAAACGATGTTGCGGTCGGGTTGCGGGGTCTGGCGCTCTGCCGCCGCCCTTGTTTTTGCGCCCGTCGTTCTCTGGCCTCAGGTCATCGAGTTCCGCTCCAGCGGCTTGGACTATCAGGTCCTCACGCGTTCGGGCCTCACGGTGATGTGCGCGACGATGCCCCTGAGGACGTCGCGCTACTCGCTGCTTCACGTTGCGGTGAGCAACGGCAGCGATCGGCCGTGGGAGATCGGCTCACGGGCGTTCACCTTCGAGTACAGCGACGGCAGGACGATCCGGGCGGAGCCGGAGCAGCGCGTGATCGACGAGTTCTTCCGCAAGGCGGGGCGGTCCGAGCTCCTCAAGCTGCAGTCCGCATACGAAGCGGCCATCTTCGACAATCGGTACGTGCGCCCGAACAACGGGTACGAGAAGCGCAGGCTGTCCGCGCTGGCCATGGGCGCCAAGGGCCTCAAGGCGTCTGCCGCGGCTGCCGCCATCGCGTTCGTGAGCGGCAAGCTCCACCCGGGCGATTCCACAGACGGGGCGATGTTCTTCCCGACGGCCGGCCGCGGCCTGAAGTCCGGCCGCATCGTTGCGCGCGTTGAGGGAGAGACCTTCGAGTTCTTGGCCCGGTAGCTGGCGGCCCCCGGACTGCGTGGGACAATGGCGCGGTCATGGCTCGCGTGCTGCGCTACGGCAGCTACATCCCACACGCCCGCCTCCGCCGCGACCGCATCGCCTCTGGCGCGCGCGGCGAGCGGGCCGTCGCAGGCTTTGACGAGGACTCGACCTCGCTGGCTGTCGAGGCCGCCCGCGAGGCGCTGCGAGGATGCTCTGTCTCCCCTCGCCAGGCACTGTTCGCGTCGACGTCCCATGCTTACGCCGAGAAGCTCAACGCAGCAGCGCTGCAGGC